>NZ_JBFUGA010000083.1:0-27155 GCF_056403155.1 Methylobacterium sp. P3_A11 | reverse complement strand
GCGCGGTCCCGCGCCCGCGCGCGGCGCCATAGCCGGCCCGGCGCGAGCCCGAGGGCGACGTTGTCGGCCACCGGCAGCGAGCCGAACAGGCGCGTGGTCTGGTAGGTGCGCGCGATGCCGGCGCGGGCGACGACGTGCGCGGGTCGGCCGGCGAGGTCGCGCCCGCCCAGCCGGATCGCCCCGGCGCTCGGGCGGTAGAAGCCCGAGACCATGTTCAGCACGGTGGTCTTGCCGGCCCCGTTCGGGCCGATCACGCTGGTGACCGCCCCGGGCCGGGCGGTGAGGTCGACGCCTTCCGCCGCCGTGATGCCGCCGAAGCGGATGCCGATGCGATCGAGGACGAGGGCCTCGCGCGCCGCCGTGCCGGGCAGCGCCGCCTCCCCGCCCTCCGCGGCGGCCGGCGCGTCCCGGCCCCGGGGCAGCAGGCGGGCGAGGCTGCCGACCAGCCCCGAGGGGACCAGCCATAGCACCACCAGGGTGGCGACGCCGAAGAACAGCAGGCGGTACTCGGCGAGCCCCGACAGCGCCTCCGGCAGCAGCACGGTGACGAGCGCCCCGAGGAGCGGGCCGAGCACCGTGCCGGCGCCGCCGACGATCACCGAGAGGACGAACAGGATCGACTGCGAGAACGGGAACGAGCTCGGCGCGATGAACAGCATCAGCGGTGGCAGGACAGCCCCCGCGAGCCCGGTCAGGGCGGCGGAGATCGCGAAGGCCAGGGTCTTCACCCGGACCGGGTCGAAACCCAGCGCCGCCGCGGCGACGTCGGCGTCGCGCACTGCGCGCATCGCCCGGCCGAGGCGGCTGCGGGCGAGGAGGTCGAACCCGACGAGGCTCGCGCCGGCGGCGAGCACCGCCAGCACCGCGAGTCCGGCCGGCGAGAGCGGCTCGCCGAGGAGCGTCGGCGCGTCGGTGACGACGAGGCCGTTCTGGCCGCCGGTCAGCTCGCCGCCCTCGATCAGCCCGTGCTCGACGATGAAGCCGAAGGCGATCGTCAGCATGGCGAGGTAGGGGCCCTTCACCCGCATCGCCGGCACCGCCACGAGGCCGCCGACGAGCGCCGTGATCAGCGCCGCCGCCGGGAGCGCCAGCCAGAAGCTGAGGCCGTGGAGCGTCAGGATCGCGCTCGCGTAGGCGCCGATCGCGTAGAAGCCGGCCTGGCCGAACGAGATCAGCCCGGTCAGACCGAGGAGCACGTTGAGGCCGACCCCCGCCACTGTGGTCAGCGCCACAAGGGCGATCACGAAATGGCTGTAGCCGGCGGTCAGCGCGACGAGGCCGAGCGCGGCGGCAGTGAGGCCGGCGATGCCGAGCCGCATCGCCGGGGCCGAGCGCAGGTACGGCATCGCGTCAGACCTTGTTGACCGCGGCGCGGCCGAGCAGGCCGTCGGGGCGCAGGGTGAGGGCCAGGACGATCACCGAGAACACCACGAGCTGCGTGTAGGTCGAGCCGAGAGTCGCGGTGACGCCGGCCTCGACGAGGCCGTAGAGCAGCCCGGCCAGGATCACCCCGGTGGCGGAGCCGATGCCGCCGAGGATCGCCACCGCGAAGGCCTTGATGCCGAACAGCGTGCCGAGCTCGGCCGAGACCGAGAAGAGCGGCGCGATCAGCAGGCCCGCGATGCCGGCGAGCACCGCCGAGAGTGCGAAGGCGCAGGCCACGGTGCGGCGCACGTCGATCCCCATCAGGCGGGCGGCGTCGGCGTTCTGCGCCACGGCGAGCAGGACGCGGCCGAGATCGGTCCGGCGGAACACCGTGCGGATCGCGAAGGCCAGGGCGATCCCGACCACCGGGATCACGAGCTGCAGCGGGTAGATGCCGGTCCCGAGGATCTCCACCGGCTTCGTGGCCAGCGGCGAGGGCAGGCTGCGCGGCTCCTTGCCGAAGGTGAACAGCACGGTGTTGTCGAGGACGATGCCGCCCGCCACCGTCGCCAGGAGCCACGCATCCGAGCCGCGCGCCACGAACGGCCGGACCAGCGCCCGCTCGACCACGAGGCCGAACAGGGCGCAGCCGGCGAGCGCCAGGACGATCGCCGCGGGCATCGGCCAGCCGAGGGTGACGCCGAGCGCGTAGGCCAGGACCGCCCCCAGGGTGACGACGCTGCCCTGCGCGAAGTTCACGGTCCCCGACACCGCATAGGTCACGTGGAAGCCCAGGGCCACGAGCCCGTACATGCTGCCGAGGCCGAGGCCGCTGACGAGGATGGAGGTCAGCATCGCCGGGTTCAGTTGGTCACCGCGACGATCTCACCGTCCTTGAAGCGGGTGAACACGTAATCCTTCGGGCCGAGCGCGTCGTGCTGGCCGGGGGCGAAGGGCGTGTCGTAAGTTTTGATCAGGCCCGGATAGGTGCCGATCTTGTAGAAGCCGTCGCGGACCTTTGGACCCTCGGTGGAGCCGGCGGCCTGGATGGCGAGCGCCAGCAGGTGCGTCGCGTCGTAGGCGTTGGCGATGCCGACGGCGGGCGTGACGTCGGCCATCGACTTGATCGCCGGGTACTTGGCCTTGAGCGCGTCAAGCACCGCGCTCGCCTTCGGCGAGGTGTTGCCCGCGAAGGTGAAGGTCTGGATGAAGTGCACCTTGGCGGCGCTCGGGCCGGCGAGCTCGTCGAAGCGGCCGCCCGCCGGGCCCCAATGCGAGACGACCGGCACCGACCAGCCCATCCGGTCAAGGGACTTCACCACCTGGGCCGAGGGTCCGACATTGCCGACGAGGAACAGCGTGTCGGCGCCGGCCTCCTTCAGCCGGGACAGCTGGGGCACCATGTCGACGTCGTTAGCCTCGTATTTCTCGATGCCCGCCGCCGGGAGGTTGGCTGCCTGCAGGGCGTCCTTGAGGCCCTTCTGGTTCGACTCGCCCCAGGCGTTGTTGACGAGGATCATCCCGGGCCTCTTCGCCCCGTAGGTCTTCACCGCGTAGGCGACCAGCGCCTCGTCGACGAGGGCGTCGACCGCCGAGACGCGGAAGGCGTAGTTGTCGGCGGCGCCGTTGCGGGTGATGCCGGTGCCGGCCGCCCAGGGGCCGATGAACGGCACCTTCATCTGGTTGGCGATCGGCACGATCGCCATCGAGACCGGCGTGTCGAGGCCGCCGACCACCGCGACGACGCCGACCCGCTGGATCAGCTCGCGGGTCGCCAGCACGCCCTTGGACGGGTTGGCCTCGTCGTCGCGGGCCACCAGCTCAAGGGGCCGTCCGAGGACGCCGCCCTTGGCGTTGATCTCGTCGATGGCGAGCCCGATCCCGCGGGAGATCGCCTCGCCGGATTTCGCGGACTGGCCGCTCAGGGCGGTCACGAGCCCGATCTTGACGGTGTCGGCACCTTGCGCGGTCGAGACGGCGAGGCCGAGCAGCGCGCTCGTCGTCACCGCGAAGCGGCGCAGGGTCGGGGGCAGGAAGGAGGCCATGGCGTGTCTCCGAGGGCGGGGCGCAGCCTGCCGAGCGCAACCTCCATGCCACCGGGAATTGGCAGGTTCGGCAGCCGCACGGCCCGATGAGTGTATCCCTCGAGGCACCGTGTGCTCAATCCGGCGTCAAAGTGCATACACTTCCTGCATGCACTGTCGCGGCTTTTGCGGCACCTTGGGCGGACAGGAGGCCTGCCATGACCGACGTGACCCACGATGCGGCGACCGCCCGCGATGCCGCCAACGTCACCGCCTATCTCGAGGCCTCGATGGTCCCGGACCCCGAGACGGCCGCGCGCTACATGGCGCCGGGCACCCGGATCGTGTTCACTGGCGCGCGGGTCTTCAACCATCCGTCCGAGGTCACGGCCTTCAATGCCGGCCGCTACGCCTGGGTGAAGAAACGGATGGAGCGGCTGGACGTGGTCCCGGGCGACGGCGTCACCACGGTCTACAGCCTCGGCACCCTGTACGGCGCGTGGCCGGACGGCACGCCATTCGAGGGCAACCGCTACGTCGACCGCTTCACCGTGCGCGACGGGCTGATCGTCGGCATGGAGGTCTGGAACGACAGCGCCGAGCGCCTGCTGACCAAGCACGGCCTCACGGCCTGATACCGGGGGTCAGGCCCCGCCGCCCGCGACGTAGGGCGCCAGCAGGCGTCCGAGGTCGCGCTCGCGCGGGGTCGGCGGGACGATGCGCGCCCGCTCGGCGACCGCGTCGAGGTGGTGGTCCATGAGCGCGGCGGCGCGCTCGGCGTCGCCCGCGACCAGGGCGGCGACGATGTCGCGGTGCTCGCTCACGGCGCAGTCCGAGGAATGCGGCCGGCTGTAGAGGGACAGGATCAGGGCGCAGCGATAGCCGAGCTCCGCGACGTAGCGGGTCAGCACGGCGCTGCCGGTCATCTCGGCGAGCATCAGGTGGAATTCCGTGGCGAGCCGGATCGACAGCGCCTCGGGGCCGCTCCGGGCGGTTTCCTCGCGCGCGATCTGGTCCAGCAGCCCCTGACGCTGCTCCGCGCTGAGCTGCCCGGCGAGGCGGCGCACCACCAGCCGCTCCAGGCCGACGCGCACGTCGAAGGTGTCGCGCGCCTCCTCCCAGCTCGGGGTCGCCACGACGGCGATGCGGTTGCGGCGCAGGTCGACCAAGCCTTCCCCGGCCAGCCGCAGGAGGGCCTGCCGGGCGATCGTGCGGCTGACCCCGAACCGCTCGCCGAGGGCGTCTTCCGGCAGGCGGTCGCCGGGGGCGAGCGCCCGTTCCACGATGGCCCGTCGCATCGCCTGGCAGATCGCGCCCACGCGATCCCCCTCGTCGCCAGCCTTCATCGACGTCGCAGACTTCGCACCACCGCCCCTGCGGACTGGTCCGTCATGATCCTCTCCGGGGTCGCGATCCGCTCCGGCGTCCCGGACGGATGTCCGGTGCGCTGTCTGCCGAAGCGGACATGCCATTGCAACGGTCACGCCACCGGTTTCAGACCAGCGCGAAGCCTGTCCGCCGTTCAGGTGAACGGATTCGAAGCGGACGGGCCGCGCTCGGCCATGAAGCGACCTGCGGAACGATCGTAGCGCGACCTTCCCGGCTCAGGGGGCGTCGAGCGCGGCGTAGACCATGGCGCGGGTCAGCGTGCGGTAGTGCTGGCGCTGCGCGGCCGAGGAGGTCTGCATCATCAGGAGCGCGAAGAAGCCCGCCGCCGGATCGACCCAGAAGTACGTGCCGCCGACCCCGCTCCAGAACCAGTCGCCGACGCTGCCGGGAAACGGCGCCTCGCCTGCAACGAGCCGCACCGCGACCCCGAGCCCGAAGCCGTAGCCCGGACCAGGCGGGTAGTAGGCCCCCTTCGCGATCGTCGTCCCGAGATGATCGGCTGTCATGAGCCGTACGCTCGCCGGCGCCAGAACCCACACGCCGCCGAGGCTGCCGCCGTTCAGCATCATGCGCAGGAACGCGGCATAGTCCGACACGGTCGAGACGAGGCCGCCGTTGCCCCTCTGGCCGCGCCGGGGCAGGCTCGGATCGTGGAAGGCCGGCCGCTGCCCAGGCGCCTGCGGCAGCGGCTGCGCCACGCGACCCGCCCTCTCAGCCGGGATCCGGAAGCGGGTGTCGGCCATGCCGAGTGGCCCGAGGAGAGTCTCGTCGAGCACACCCTGCAGATCCGCGCCACCGGCCACTTCCAGCACCCGGCCGAGCACGTCGGTGGCGTGGGAGTAGTGCCAGACGGTGCCGGGCTCGTGCTCCAGCGGCAGGCGCGCGATCCGCTGCGCAAAGGCGGCGTTGTCGAGATCCTCGCTGAGCAGCCCGTCTGCCTCGTAGGCCCGGCGCGTCGGTCCGTCGCCGAGATAGCCGTAGGCGATCCCGGTCGTGTGCCGCAGGAGGTCCTGAAGGGTCGGCGCGGTGGCGACCGGGACGCGCGTGCCGTCGGAGTTCAACCGGCAGAGGTGCGTGAAGGCGGGGATGAAGTCGGCAACGGGCTGGTCGAGGCGCAGGTCGCCGCGCTCGGCGAGGACGAGGGCGACCACCGACACGATGACCTTGGTCATGGAGTAGATGCGCCAGACCGCGTCAGGCTCGAGGCGGTCACCGGCGACGCTGTCGCGGAAGCCGACGGTGCGCCGCCAGATCTCCCCGTCCGCGCCGCCGACGATCAGGTCGGCCCCCGCGATGGCGCCCGCCGCGACATCGGCTTGCAGTCTGTCGCCGAGGCGATCGAGGAGCGGGAGCGAGAAGATCGGACTGTCACGCATGAGAGCGGTATAGGGCGTCCAGCAGCGACGCCGAATGGACCGGGCGCGGTGCCGATCATCGCCGACGTCGCCGCCCGCCGCACAGGCCCTCGATGCCCGCCGCGATCGAGGACGCTCGCACGACCTTGTCGCCCTGTGGCAGGCGACCAGATATCACCGGGTCCCCGGTCGCAGTGACCGGCCTACGAGCCGCGCCGCGATCAGTGCGCCGAGCGCCAGCGTCAGGAAGGCGGCGCCGAACCCGGCCGCGTGCGCCAGCGCGCCGAACCACGCCGGCCCGACAACGATGCCGCCATAGGTGAACAGCAGGCCGCCGCTCGTGGCCGCGCTCATGATCTCCGCCAGGGAGACGCCGTTCCAGCCCGTGGCCGTCGCCCCGAAGACCAGCACCACGGGCAGCGACAGCCAGAACGGGCCGAGGAGTGGGAGGGCGGCCGTAAGGATGCAGCTCCGCGCCATGCCGAGGCTCAGCCCGAGCCACGCCCTGCGCGAGGCCCGCGTACGGTCGGCCACGAACCCCCAGGCGGGACGCCCGAGGACGCCGACCACTTGGCTCGCCGAAAGCAGCGCGCCCGCGGCGATCAGGTCGTGCCCGACGACCCGCACCAGGTAGGTGACCAGGAAAGCGCTCAGGATGAGCTGGATCGCCCCGAAGATCGCCGAGGCGCCGGCCAGCCGCAGCGGCGCGGGGTTGCGGAAGATCAGGGAGAGCGGGTCGAGAAGGCGCTCGTTTCTGGTCCGGGCGGGACGCGGCACGGCTCCTCGACAGCGCGGATTCGTCATGAACCCGCGTCTCCCGCTCAGGTGTGAACCGGTCTCTGGATCCGCGTCTCTCGGGATCCGGGAAAACGACGTTCGCGACCGCGAGAACGACAGCGTCTTCGGGCCTGAGGGCGGCCGGCGGAACCGTGACTGGACCAGCCGGAGACCCTGCGGGTCGGCGCTAAGCCCCAGCCCGCGGTGGCACTATCGCCACGTAGACCAAGACGCTAAATTTTCACCAGGAAGGCCTGGTGGAGCTGAGGGGAAAGTCTAACCCACCCTCGGTGCCTCAATTTAATCAAGCACTTAGCGCTCGTGCGTCGCTCAGTTGTGTATCCGCTTTGTGCCTCACCGCAAGTGAACCGGAAATGGCCAAGACGGAGGGAAACTCCGCCGTTTTCTGCCACTCTCGATTTTCCAGGCGGTTAGACCGAACTCCCTCCTGGAGGCTCGACAGGAAATGTACCGGCGTTTTGGTTCACCTCATAGAGGGGCGGCGAATCGATCGCGGAGATATGTCGTTTGGGATGGATTACAGCCCGCCAGCAGCCTTAAATGATATTAACTGCAATGGCCAAGGTTAAAATGTAACGCTGGCTTGTGGTCCATTCGGCTTTTGGAACGTCTGCTTACAGGCTGCCTGAGGTGCTCTAGATGACTGAAATTGGCCGAAAGCTGCCGATCCGCTTCAAGAATTGCAGGGCGGTGAAGCGGACATTCTGCGCGGCACGGACGAATGCCTCTTAGTGACCCTCTGCGGACATCCTATGCCGTCCAAGGTTAGATTTGCTCTCACTTTGCAAGCGGACCCACTGCTCGCTGTCGGATGAGAGTAGGTAACGCGTCCACCGGAAAATTTGCGGTCGTCTGACCGCTTTGCCTTTAGCGCTTCTTCCACAGACCTTCCGGCAGCTTCGGCGCTGGATGGGTCCCGTTTGCCTCGAGGCCCTTCAGCGGCACGCCAGTCCTGAACCGGTTATACTGGCGGCCAATAGCATCAAGCTCGGCTCCAGTCGCTTTCTCGACAAAGGGACGGAGTTCCTCGCCGACGACGCGGAGCAGCCGCTCTCGAAATACAGCATCGGGCTCCGGATCACTCACTTCAGTGGTCCGGAGCCATGAGGTGCCGAGTGAGCCGCTTCACGGTCCATCTCCAAGTATTGGCCGACGCCCGCGGTGCCGGCGATTGCTCAGCGGATCAACGCTGACCGGTGATCGTTTGCGACGCGGTCGGGTTCGCAAGAGTCGGAGTAGACTGAGCCCTTCTGCCATTTTTAAGACGACGTCGGAGATCGGCTGAGCCGTCCCAGTGCCCGGATGAGCGCCGGCTCCATGGTCCGAAGTTCCTCAAGGTGGGCCGCAGTCAACTCGCCTAGAAGGATCTCAGCCTTTGGCGTGAGGGCAAGCTCCATCCGCCGCCGGTCTTGCGTGCCACGCGTCTTGGTCAATAGGCCGGCCTCGACCATGCGTGAGACCAGTTCGGCAGCCGTATGGGGAGCTATCAGAAGCTGATCGGCGATCATGCCGACGGTCGGCGGCTCCAATCCCATGTAGCCCGCAACCGCGAGCAAAGCTTGGTGCTGTTGTGGCGGCACTCCGGCCGAGAGTGCCGCGGCTTCGCTGAAGACAAGAAAGCGCCGGAGCTGGAAGCGGAAAGCAGCGATGGCTGCATACTGCTCACGCGTCATGCCCTCCAATGCCGGCTGGTTTGCAGCCATCAATGCACCTCCCTAGCCGCTAGCCCTGGACTGTATCGTATCACGACGTATATAGCCGAGAACGTCAAGCAGGATCGCCATGCAGCAGGACCTCTCGAACTCAGGTGCGGCCGGTCACAGAGAAGCCGCCGGCACCATATCGCGGCGCCCCTTAGGCGATTTCACGACCGACCGTCGCGTTCTGGTCCTTCTCGCGATGTCGCTCGTCATCGGCACTGGCGGAACTGTCGCGGCTTGGTTCCTCATCCAACTGATTGCCGTGGTCACGAACCTGGCCTGGTTCGGCCGGTTCGATGTGACACCGACCTCCCTGGCGCACGCGGCACGCACGCCCTGGATGGTCCTCGTGCCCGTCGTGGGTGGCCTCATCATCGGGGCGATGGCCCGCTTCGGATCGGAAAAGATCCGCGGTCACGGCATCCCCGAGGCCATCGAAGCCATTCTGATCGGTGGCAGCCGCATGTCGGTCAAGGTCGCCGTGCTCAAGCCGATTTCCTCCGCCGTTTCGATCGGTACCGGCGGCCCGTTCGGCGCAGAAGGCCCGATCATCATGACGGGCGGAGCGATCGGCTCCTTGTTCGCCCAGTTCTTCCATCTCAGTGCGGCCGAGCGGAAGACGCTCCTCGTCGCCGGTGCCGCAGCCGGCATGACGGCAATCTTCGGGACGCCCATCGCGGCCGTGCTGTTAGCCGTCGAGCTGCTGCTGTTCGAGTGGCGGCCGCGCAGCTTCATCCCCGTTGCGGCGGCAGCCATGACAGCGACATGCTGGCGGCCGCTGTTCTTCGGCGTCGGGCCTCTCTTCCCCTTCGCCAACGATCCGGCTTTGCCTTGGTGGGGGCTGCTCGCCTGCGCCGGGGTTGGTGTACTGGCTGGACTGCAGTCAGGCCTCCTGACGAAGCTGCTCTACACCCTGGAAGATGCGTTCGAACGTCTGCCGATCCACTGGATGTGGTGGCCAGCCATCGGTGGCCTCTTCGTCGGCCTCGGCGGCCTCATAGAGCCGCGCGCACTCGGTGTCGGCTACGACGTCATCGCCGATCTCCTGACCGGGAATCTCGTCGCCAAAGCGGTGTTCGCGATCCTCTTGGTGAAGGCGGCAATCTGGCTGGTCGCCCTGTCCTCCGGCACATCAGGTGGCGTTTTGGCACCCCTGCTGATCCTCGGCGGCGCCATGGGGTGGCTTGTGGGCCTCGCGCTACCCGGTGCGCCAGGGTTTTGGGCTCTCTTGGGCATGGCCGGAATGTTGGGTGGCACCATGCGCGCGCCCCTCACGGGAGCGCTTTTTGCTGTCGAACTCACCGGTGACGTTCATAGCCTAGCACCACTGCTTGCCGCCACGGTCGCGGCCTATGCCGTGACGGTGCTGCTCCTAAAACGATCAATTCTGACGGAGAAGATCGCACGGCGCGGACAGCACATTACGCGCGAATACGGCGTCGACCCTTACGAGTTAACTCGTGTCGGCGAGGTGATGGTCCGCGAGGTTGATGTCCTGGATGCGGGGCAAACCATTGAGGAGGCTGTCAGAGCCATCGAGGTAGGCCAACATCACGCCTACCCTGTTGTCGATGCCGCGCGCCGGCCCGTCGGCATGGTCAGCCGCGGGGACGCCTTGCGCTGGAAGACCGAGGGGCGGCATGCAGGAGAAATCCTTGATGAGTGGGTCTCCGACGCGGCGTTAGCCGTCGCTCACCCGGATGACGTGGTTGCTCGCGCTCTCGACATCATGATGGCCACTGGTCAGGGACGCGTTCCTGTGACTGATCCAACGAGCGGCGCTCTTGTCGGCCTCCTGACGCGCAAGGACTTGTTGCAGGTTCGGGCAACCGTCGTGCAGTCCGAACGGGAGCGCCGAGCCTTTCTCAGCCATCGCACGATCCGAGGGGCGCGAAGGCGGTACGAGAAGACGCACGTTTAGCCTGCTGCCCGTCAGGGCAGCACGACCCCGGGCTCATCCTGATCCAGACCCCAAGCGGATTTCGGACCCGTCCGCATGGAGATATCGGCGCACAATGACCGTGACGAGCTGCCGTGCCTTGATCGGAGATCGGAATGCTCTGGATCCGTCGCCTCTTTGACAACCCTGACTGGGCCGACATCCGGGCCTCATTCGACGAGCAGTTCGCGATGCTCGGGCATCCACGTGACATGATGCTGCTCGCTGCTCCGTTAGGTGATGGACGACATCACCTCCTCGTCGGCGTGCCAGAAGCCAGCCTCCTGGCGGCCTATTACGGTTTTGACTCTGTCCTCCGAACGAGTTTGCCGCGCGCGCCCATACTCCTGGCGGGGCACCAGGACGTCTTCCAAGCCATGTTCCAGTCCGGTGGTTAAGACCATCGAGCCTGATTTGGCCCTCCGGGGTGGTTCATCGCCGAGTTTGGTGGACCGGGCACCGTGATGGCGGCCAACTGGCCACGTCCGGCAAGGATTTGGGGCAACCCTCGGTTCAAGCGTTGGCCATCGGGGCGCCCGCCCTTCGGCCCGGGGTCTCCCCGCCTTCGGCTTGGCGCGGCTCCTCGGGCTCGTCACTCCGCTGCGACCCGATCGAGGAGGCCGAGCATGATAGGTTCGATCTGGCACGCCACGGCGAGCGCGCCTATGCGTTCACCAACTGATCGAACGGTTTACTCCTCCACGCTCTAGCGACGCACGCCGACACCTGAGTGACTAGGTGTACGAACCTACGCTCCCGTCGGGCCACCTGCGTCGACCGCTCGTACGCCGGAAACCGACCTACTCCGCCCTCGGCTTACTGAGGTTGTAGACCTGCCATGTCAGCATCATGCTCGACGCCATTAAGGTCGCGTGCAGCAGGTGGAGTAGAAGCGGTGCGTCTTGCATCGGCTCAATCCCGCGGACTTGGCGTTGCCAGATAAGCGAGACCGTTTGCAATAGGTGTGCCAAAGACAACGGCGGCGCCACGCGTCAACCTCCTTTCTTCGAAGCGCGATCGCGCTGTGCGTCCAAAGCCTTCGAGTAACAGATAAGATCGGGCCGGAGGGACCCTCACGCAGTCACTGTATCGGAAGGAGCGAACGCTTTAGCGGAAAGCAGGCGCGTCAGAGTCGCGAGGAGGTCGCTCTGAGTGATGATCCCGAGGACGCGCCGATCCTCGTCCACCACGACCACCGCATGGGTGCGGCCGTCGGTCAAAGAGGGCGCCAGCGCGACCACCGGCTCATCCGGTCCGGCCGTTTGTGCACCGGACATCACCTGCGCGATGCCCACATCGCCGTGCAGCGTCAGCTCGCGCAGGCCAAGTGTCCCCGCGAGCCGGTCGGCTCCGTCCACCACCGGCAGCGTCCGGATGTTGTGCGCGATGAGGAGCTCTCGCGCCTGCTCGGCGTTAACGTCTAGCCGAACCGTAATCACGTCGTGAGACATGATCTCGCCGCAGGTAAGGTCGCCCTGGGTCCGCATGAGCGCGCGAAGCTCGACCTGCCTGAGGAGCCGGTCGAGGTCGGCGCGGTCGATGTCCAGCGTCTCATGCAACTCGACCAGGGCCGCGTCTACGTCTTCCGGCGTGAAGCCGACCCTGAGCGGTGCGGGCAGGTCCGCCGTTCCATGCGTGTTAACCGGCGCAGCGATCGGAACGTGCGGGTAGTTGCGGCGCGAGATCTTGTGGAACGCGATGCCGAGCGCGACCAGGATGACCGAGTTCACGCAAACCGGGAACAGAGGGAATAGGAAACCCGCAGAGGTGACCGCCGGACCACCGATGAGCGCCGTCAAGGCGGCAGCGCCGCCAGGCGGGTGAAGGGAGCGGGTGAGCGACATCGCGGCAATGGCCAGCGAGACGCCGACGCCGATGGCGACGAATGGGTTCGAGATGAAGTGAGCGGCGAGCACGCCCATAAAGGCGGAGATCGTGTTGCCGCCGATGATGGACCAGGGCTGAGCGAGCGGGCTTGCGGGCACGGCGAACAGCAGCACTGCTGAGGCCCCCATCGGCGCGACGATGAGCGGAACGTCAGGCCCGTGGCCGAAGACCAAGCCGCAGATCAGGCCGGTGAGCGTGATGCCCGCGAGCGCACCGAGGCAAGCAACCACGCGCTCCCGAAGAGTTGCGCCTGCCAGGATCGGCCTGAACAGCCGAAACCCTGACGATTTTCCCGTTTTATGTTCCGGGCGGACCGAATTCGACGTTCTCACGCATCCCTCGCTCGCACAGCGCCGCTGGAGGTGCCCGTGGGACGGACAAATGCACCGGAAGGCGGCACAAGGCGCTGGTATACCAGCTGTCCGTTTACGGGCCGCCGCCAAAATTGCAATGTGTGAAGGCAATCTGCCCGACGACTAGGCGTTCGGGTCTCGGCGGCTGAAACCGAGGGCCATGAAGGAAATCGTTGTCACCGCGCTTCTCACGGTCGCCGCGGTGCTCGGCTGCGTTCGTTTCGTGGGGATGTTCCTGGACCGGCGCAACGCGAGCACTTGGGAGCAGGTCACCACCACCGTTGGGGCGACGGTCTTCCTGACCGCGTCTGGCCGCATGCTCGAACGCGCTGGGCTCGCGGCCGCCGTGCTGCTGCTGCTCTTGACATGGTTCGTTTATGGCGCCGTGCGACGTCACGCCTTGTCTCAGCGTACCTTGGTGGCCTGCACATGGCTCAGTCTCACGTTATTGCTCGCTTATATCGGCTTTGACCGAGGCTGAGGGTATCGCATTTCGATTGAAAACCTATGAAGAACCGGGTCGCGAAGCACAGGCCCGCGCGTCTGCCTTAGCACTACTTTGGCAGATTGAAGGAACGCGGGAGGTTTTCGCGGATCCGCAAGCCACGACCATGAGCGTGGGTGCTCGCGATGTCAGATGCTGGCGGATGGCGTGAGGATCTGGATCGATGGCTGCAGCCGTTCCTTGCGGGTCTGTCGCATTCTGCGCGCCGGGCTATGTGCCTGCTCTACGTGGCTGGGCTGATCGGCTTGGGTGACCGCAAGAGCTGGAATAGGGCATCGGAGCATCATCCCACTCCTTGGAGTAGTGCACCTTGGCCAGCCACAAGGGGCGGCCGTGCGTGGGCTTTCGTTCTCTGTCGGCACCGGGGAGGTCGTGATCCTCCTCGGCTCAAACGGCGCCGGCAAGTCGACTACCATGAAGGCTATCTCGGGCCTGGTGAGGCCCATCGCAGGCACGATCCTGCTGGAGGGCCAGCCTCTGGAAGGCCTCAAACCGGAGGCGATTGTCCGCCTGGGCGTTGCCCACGTACCGGAAGGGCGCCGGGTCTTCCCGGGCCTGACCGTCCGCGAGAATATTATTCTGGGCGCCTCCAACCGGTCCGGCCTCGCCAAGCGGGACCTGCGCGATAACGTCGAGGCGATGTTCGACCTCTTTCCGGACAGCCGCCGCTTCGGCGACGCTTTGGGCTGGACGCTATCCGGAGGCCAGCTCCAGATGGTAGCGCTTGCCCGCGGCCAGATGGCCAAGCCTCGCATCCTGCTCCTCGACGAGCCTTCGCTCGGCTTGGCACCGGTCATCGTCCAGGCGGTGTTCGCGATCATCGCAGAGGTGCGCCGCCGCGGAACCACAGTGCTGCTGGTCGAGCAGAACGCTCGGATGGGCCTCTCGGTCGCCGATCGCGGCTACGTGCTGGAGACCGGCCGGCTCGTCTTGGAAGGCGAACCGCATACGCTCTGGACGAACGACGAAATCCGGTCGGCTTATCTCGGAGGTCGCACGAAGCCCGAGATCGCGGTCTCCCGTAACGCTCGTTAAGCCGCGACTCGGCCTTTCAGCACGCTATAGTCCGCCGGCACTAAGTTGCCCGGAAGCGAACGCCCCAGATCCGCGCCATGGGCCGCAAGTAGCCCATCGAATTTTGACAGTCTACCGTCGCGCCTGGCTTGATCCCGTCCCGAAACCTTCGGGAGCCATTGTCTGCTTTTGGGTACATGTCGGCTGAACCTAAACGGCAACAATGGGCGCGAAGCCGAACGGCCGGTTTTGCACACACTGGCGGTTCAGCATGACCTAGTCTGGCCGAAAGCAGCCCGTCCGCTTCAGAGCAGATTCGACGCAAGATCGGACAGAGATGAAGCGGCTTATTTCGGTCTAGAGCCCGTAATGGATAAACAATTTTGATCCGTTTCCACGAGACCGGACAGGATTAAATGGTGATGGTTGCTTGACAGATCTTGCGGCGCAATCGTCAGGTCACGGCTTTCGGCGGACCGAAACAATTGCCGCAGCTCTCGATGTCACGAGCAAACCTGAAGCCTCTTTCGAGGACGAGCCGGCTCGCACGCTCGGCGTCTCGCAGCTCCAGCGCTTCAATAATGGCCCCGTAGGCGGACCGTAAATATGCGAAGTCGATGCTCTGGCGGAATATCGCCTCGTGAACGCTCCGCAAATGCAGCAGGAGATGGTTGAGCATGGACTGGATCTCCGCGCAATGTGCGAGCGTGGCGGCATGGCGGCAGAACTGCCAACGAGCCTCGAAGTAGCGGTGGTATCCGCTCGGAGGATCCGCCTCATAGAAGGCACTGAAGCTCGCACGGAGCGCGCCGAGCTGCGCCTCTGTCGCTTTGGCGCATGCCAACCGGACCGCCATGCTCTCCAGCGCAGCACAGGCATAGACCATCTCGATGATCTCACGCCGGGTCTTCTTGACAACGAACACACCATGTCGCGGCCGCCGACGTACGAACCCCTGGTGTTCCAGGATCGTCAGAGCCTCCCGGATGGGCGTGCGGCTGACCCCAAGAGCCCTTGAAAGTTTGCACTCATCAAGCGGAAGCTCGCCCGAATGATCATAGATGCGCAGTTCGGCAATCGCAGCCAGCAGAGCTTTATAGGCCAGAGCGCGCAGGCCCGATTCAGAACAGGTAGGAACCGTATCGACTAAGAATCTATCCAGTGCGGACACCAGCCCAACTCCGCAGCGAGATCAAGATCGATCCGTGTCCGGCCAGACGCCATCTTCCGTCACGACGATGTCCATAGGAACGTCGTGTGCTTGCGGGTAAATCGTCGCGAGCCGCGCGAGGGCGAACCCGACGCCGATGATCAGCGGCTTCGTCGGCCTGAACGCGATGGTCCGATCATAGAAGCCGCCGCCATAGCCGAGGCGGTACCCAGCCGGATCGAAGCCGACGGGCGGCGCGATCAGAACGTCAGGATCGACGGCCTCGCCCTCGGCGGGAATGGGAATGTTCCAGACGCCGCGGATCATGCGGTCACCTGGCGACCAGACTCGGAACTGGAGGGGCTGCCCCTTCTCCACGACGACCGGAAGCGCCAGTCGTGATCCCTCTCCACGCAGCTCTGTCAGGAGGGGTCGGGCATCGTACTCGCCTCTGAAGGGCCAGTAGAGGCCAATCAAGATGCCGGATCTCGAGGGTAAAGCGGCTCGGAGAGCCTGCCCGATGCGCTCGCTCCAGGCGACACGGTCCTGGGCGGAGATGCTGACCCGCCGCTCGATGAGAGCGGTGCGGGTTTCCTTTCGCCACTGCCGCACGCTCGACCAGTCGGATGCGGCGACTTCAGAGGCGCGCGGTTCGGAAGGCCGAGGCTCCGCATCCGGGCTGACGAAATCGGGGCCGAGCTCATGCATGAAACAGGGTGGAGAGCTGTACGCGCCGAACTCAGGGTGTTCGGGGACCGCAGAATCCGACGACATCTCAGGCAACTTGGTTGTACGCCCAACCATGATGCGCTCCCTCGCTACGATGGACCGGCACGCCCCTCGGTGGCCTTGGCCAAACGCTGTCTCAGCACCTTCAGTTCGGTGAAGCGGATCGTGACGTCCCGCATCACCGCGACCATGCCGGTCATCGCCCCCTGCTCGTCTTTGAGCGTTACGATGGTGAATTCCAGCGAGATCTGCCGCCCATCCTTGCAGACGCCCGGGACGGATAGGAGAGCGCCCTCACCATAGCGGCTCTCCCCGGTCGCCATGGTCTTGCGGTACCCTTCCCAGTGGCGCTTGCGCAGCCGTTCGGGCGTGATGATGTCGAGCGATTGACCGAGGGCCTCGTCGGACGTGTACCCGAAGATGCGCTCGGCTCCCGGATTCCAGATGCGGATGATCCCCTCGCTGTCAGAGGCGATCACCGCATCTGCAGAGGCGGACAGGATCGCGCCGGCCACTCTACGAGCGTAGTCCACGCAGGCGTTCCTCCGGTTGTGGCGCCGCTCACCTGAAGGAGCGGCGCCATCGTGCTCAGGCGGCCTGCCGCGGCTCTTCGATCAAGTCATCCGCCGGACCGAAGAACTCGAACCGGATGCGCTCGGCCGGAATGCCCTGACGCTGGAGCCCATTTACGAGCGCGCTGAGGAACGGCTTTGGACCGCAGAGATAGTAAGTCGCCTCCTCGCGGGGCGTCTGCGCCACCAGCCAGTCCGCGCTGATCAGGCCGGCCGCATCGTAGTGATCGCCCTGCCGATCCTGCGCTTCCGGCTCCGCGTAGAAGGTGTGCAACCGGACGTTCTCGTTGCCGGTGGTCAGCGCCTTCGCGTGATCACGCATCGCGTGCACACGACCGTTGAGCGCCCCGTGAACGTACCAGGTCGGCCGCTCAGGCGTTGCCGCCGTGATCGTCTCCAGCATGCTCATCATCGGGGTCAGCCCGACGCCGCCGCTGACGAGCACGACGGGGGCGTTCGACGCTTGGTCGAGGAAGAAGTCACCGGCCGGCGGGGCCGCGCGCAGCACCGTCCCATCGCTGGCATGATCGTGCAGCCAGTTCGAGACGATCCCGGCGGGCTCGTCTGCGCGGCCCTCGCGCTTGACGGTGATGCGATAGGCCCGGTCGTTCGGCGCGCAGGAGATCGAGTAGTTCCGCTTCAACACGCCGTGGCCCGGCAAATTGAACAGGAAGCCCAGGTACTGCCCAGGCTGGTGGCGGAGAACCGGGCCGCCGTCGACAGGCGCCAGGACGAAGGAGCGGATCGTCTCGCTCTCCTGCGAGACGCTCTCGATCACGAAGTCGCGCCAGCCGTTCCAGCCGCCCGGCTTGGCCGACAGATCGCGGTAGATCGTGGCCTCGCGGCCGATCAGCAGCTCCGCCAGGAACCAGTACGCCTCGCCCCAGGCCGCGCAGATCTCCGGCGTGGCGGCCTCGCCGAGCACGTCGCCGATAGCGCCGAGCAGCGCGTCGGCCACGTAGGGATAGTGCTCCGGCAGGATGTTCAGCGCGACATGCTTCTGTGCGATGCGCTCCACCGCCCCGGCCAGGACGCCGAGATTGTCGATGTTGCGGGCATAGGCCATCACTGCCTGGGCCAGGGCCTTCGGCTGCGAGCCAGTCTCGCCGTGGTGGGACTGGTTGAAGAGGTCGCGGATCGCCGCGTCCTGGAAGAGGCGCTCGTACATGCGCTTCGTGATCGTCAGGCCGTGCGCCTCAAGGGCCGGCACGGTGGCCTTGATGATGGCTATGGTGGCAGGACTGAGCGGGTTGGGCATCAACAGCTCCCAAAGGTACACTGACGATGAACCTTATGGGCTGTCAGTTGAAAAGATGCAACTGAAATGTATCTTATGGGTTGCAGTATGGAGCCCCCATGCGTCTGACCCGCTATACGGACTACGCCCTGCGCACACTGATCTACGTCGGCCTGCACGAGCCGCGGCAGAGTTCGATCGCCGAGATCGCGCGCGCCTACGGCATCTCGGAGAGCCACCTGACGAAGGTGGTGCATCAGCTTGGGCGTCTAGGCCTGATCCGCACCATCCGGGGCCGGGGCGGCGGTCTGCGGCTGGCCAGGGCGCCGGGCGAGATCGTGGTCGGCGCAGTTGTGCGCCAGACGGAAGACGATCTCGCCTTGGTCGAGTGCTTCTCGGGTGGCGCTTGCGCGATCACGGCGCCCTGCCGTTTGCGACGCTTTCTGGGAGAGGCTCTGTCGGCGTTCCTCGCCGTGCTCGATCGCTACACGCTCGCGGACCTGATCGAAGATCCCGAAGGCCGCGACATCGCCAAGCTATTGGGCCTCTATCAGGACGGCGGAGAGTTCGCACCCGTGGTTGTGTCCCCTGGCGTGGCGTAGCTTCGGCGTGGCCACCACGATCACCGGTCGGGGCCGGATTGATTAGGCTGCCAGGGTGGGCAGGCTGACGAGGGGATCATCGCCGATTGGGGCGATGCTTTCCAGGGTGATGTAGCGGGAGCGCTGGCTGGCCCACTCGTCGTTCTGTTCCAGCAGGATCGCGCCGACGAGGCGCGTGATGGCAGCCTCGTTGGGGAAGATGGGGACCACCTCGGTCCGGCGGATGCCCTGGATGTAGGCCTCCTGGATCACGGCGGTGAGCGCCTTCTCGGCCATCCGGCGCGGCTCCAAGAACGTCGGGAAGTACGACCCCTTACGCAGCTTCGGGATGCGCAACTCCACCGTGCCGGCCCGCGTCTGCCAGTCTCGGTCACGGTAGCCATTGCGCTGGACCAACCACTCTGCGCTCTTCTCGCCATGGGCGGCACCGGTCGGGCCCCCCACCTCCAACTCCATCAGCCGCTCAGCGGCAAAACCGATCATCTCGCGCAGGAGATCTGTGTCGGCGCTCTTCTCCATCAGCCCGCGCAGGGCCATCATCTCGTCGGTCATCGGGGGTCTCTCGGGTTCGGGTTTGGCGCTCGCAACCCGAGCCTACCCGGCAACCGCCGATGACCACCCCGCGGGGAGCCCCGCCCGCCACAGCACTGTGGAAGGCGCGCGGACGGGCTTCCCCGCTACCGCCGAGCTACACCACCATCAGGGACACGACCGCAAAAGCTGCGTGACGAGTGCCTGCGCCAGGAAATCTTCTACTCACTGAAGGTGGCGCAGATCGTAATCGATCTATGGCAGAACACCTACAACCACATCCGACGGCATTCGTCGCTAAGCTATAGGCCGCCCGCGCCCGTCAGCTCCCCAGACAGGTCAACTCCGGGTCTGGCCTTCCAGCTACCCTCGACCGCCACCGTGCAGAAGGCGAAGAAGCCTTTCAAGGAGCTAGGCCTGCGATAACGTCCAAATCATTTTTTGCGAACGAATAGGTGCAGCGCCGTCGAGTGTGCGGCGATTGTCCTTAAGGTGTTAAGGCGGCGCCGTGACTTCCTGCCACCGCGGCTAATACTGTCACGACGCTCAATATCAGCAAAGTCCAGTGAGCGAGATGAAGGAGGGTGAACGTCGGCTCGTCGCCCGACGGCCCCCGGCGGACTCGGCCGTGCAGGATGAATGGCTCAATCACGAACAGGAGCAGCGCAAAGATCAACCATACGGCGACCATCGCGTGCATCCACCAGAAGGAGATCGTGGCAAAGCGGTTCCACAAATCATATCGGCTGACCATGTAGAAGCCGCTCAATCCAACCAGCACGACAGCGGTCCGCGCCTGCCAGACAAAGCGCCGCTCGACTCCCTCGAACAAGATGAGCCTCTTTTCGACCGGCCATTCCTTACTCCGGACTAGAGGAAGAATTACCGTAGTTGCCATCGTCAAGCCGCCGATCCAGACAACTACCGCAGCCACGTGCACAGCCCGAGCAATCTCTACATCATCCATGCTTGGCACGCCCGTCACCCTTACACAGGCGCAGCCTCCCGGTCTGTTGCAGAAAGGCATACTGCGGGACCTGACTCGACGCCGTATTGATGTTCATGCCCTCTCGCCGTAGGCCTTGCCGACAAGGCTGCAGGCTAGAAACTCACTGGATGTGAATGGCTGTCGATGGCTGAGACGCGTACCACTCCGCCGCTTGGTCGATCTCTTCCGGGGTCATCCTCCGGGCGATGTTCCGCATCTGCTGGCTGATGTCGTTGCGACGCGCAGCTGAGGCAAATGCCTGTAGCTGAGACTTCACGTAAGCGGCAGGCTGACCCTCCAGCCACGGACTGCCCGTCTTGTTGTCGAGAACACCGTGGCAGGAGCCACAGGGCGCGATGTTGCGCAACGGTGCGCCGTTGATCACGATCCGCGGGGCGGGCTTGTCGCGGGCCGGGTGGAACCCGGACAGCCGAGGCAGATACGCGTAGTACGCTGCGAGATCAGCCATGTCCTGCTCGGACAGGTTCACCGCGAACGGCGTCATCGTCGCGTTGACCCGCACTCCCGCTTTGAAGTCGGCCAGTTGCTTGTAGATAACGGGCGCGTACTGGCCGGCGAGGTTGGGCGAGTCGGCCCGGCTCACCCCGGTCGGCCCATGGCAGATCGCGCATTGCTGGGCGAGTGTCGCGCCGCGTCCGACCGCCTCCGGGTCCGCAGCACTCGGCAGCGCCGAGGTGACCACCACCTTCGTAAGCTTGCCGTCCGGCTGAACCAGAGCCGTCGACGAAGGCGCCTTCGGCACGCCCGCAGCGCTGCAGATCGCGTCCCAGACACCGGCGAGCTTGAGGTCCGGTTGGGCGTAAGGGAGCAGCACGAAGCCCCCGAGGGCTGTCCCGGCGAGCAGGGCAACGGTGATGCCGACAGGGCCGCTGAACCAGGGGTTCCTCGGCGAGAGGAGGCCGTCGTCGCTCATGGGTTCGCCCCCACGTAGACAGCTGGGACCGACGTATCCTTGCGCAACGCGAGTTGCGCGATGGGGTAGCCATAGTTGGTCACCGTCAGGCCGACCATGAGCGCGAGCCACAGGGCGTAGCTGTTGAGCGCGGGCACGGACAGCGGCGGGTGAAGGGCGGTGGCGAACCGGTACACACCAGCCTCCTCGCGCGGCGCGCGCTGACCTCGGATCAGCACGAGGATGAATAGGGCACCCGATGCGACCAGGATGAAGCCGCCGATCGCCGAGAGCGTCACCGAGAAGGCCTGCGTGGCGATGGCGGGATCGCCGTAATCGAAGTAGGCCATGCGGCGGGGCATGCCGAGGATCCCCACCCAGTGCCAGGGAAACGTGGTCACGATCATGCCGATGAACCACAGCCAAAGCTGGGTGCGCATCAGGCGCAGGTCGGTGAGGGCACGGCCAGTGAGGTGTGGCCACAGGTCGTAGGCGATCGCGAAGTACATGATGACGATCGCGCCACCGAAGATCAGGTGGAAATGGCCGGTGATCCACTGCGTGTTGTGGATCGATGTATCCAGCTGATAGCTCATGTTGATGAGGCCGCCGGCGCCGCCGAAGCCGAGCATCACGAACGAGAACGCCACCGCGAGCATGATCGGGTTCGACCATGGCAGGGCCCTGATCCAGCCGAACGGCCCACGACCGCCGCGCAGCCGGGCGGCAATCTCCACTGAGGCGCAGATGGTGAAGACCGTCAGCAGGGTTGGCAACGCCACGAGCGCCGTGAAGGCCGAGTGGATGAACTTGAAGCCCGCACCGACTTGCGGGTCGGTGAAGGTGTGGTGCATGCCGATGGGCATCGCCACCACCAGGAACAGGATGAACGAAATCCTGGCCATGGTGTCGCTGTAGATCCGGCCGCCGATCGCCCGCGGGACGATTGTGTAGTAGGCAATGTAGGTCGGCATCAGCCAGAAGTAGACGATGGCGTGCAGCGTCCAGGAGAAGAACACTCGCGCCAATCCCGCATCGATGGTCGATTTCAGGCCGAAGGCGACTGGCAGGATCTGCAAGAGCAGTTCGAGCGCGGCCCCCACCGCCGTCCAGCCCCACAGGTAGGAGCCGGCCACGTTGGCGAACATCGGCAGCGGCACCGGCGTGCCGGGGTTCGCCTTTTTCCAGATGTGAAGGTTCACCGACATCAGGGCGACCCAGATCCAGGAGCCCACCACCACCAGCACCACGCCGAGGTAGTAGAAAGGGCTGCCGATCAGGGGCGGGTAGAAGGTGTAGAGCACCGAGGCCCGCCCGAGCGACACCGGGATCATCGCGGTGACCGCACCGACCACCACCAGCCAGTACCCCGTCCAGGCCCAGCGCAGCCCGACGAGGCGCTGCTTCAGCGAGACCTCGCTGATGGCGTAGCCGAATCCCATGGCCACGAGCGTTGGAAACACGTAGCCCATGACGGTGCCGTGCGCCGTCAACGAGCGGTAGTACCACTCGGGGTTGCTGATCCAAGTATGCAGCGGGCTGCGGATGAACATCTGCCAAGCCCCGAGCAGCAGGGCGAGACCGAAGACCGCGAAGGCCAGCCAGAAGTGAGCGAGGACGAGCCTCCTGCTACTCAACACAGGTGACCCTCCCCTTGGCCGAGGTCATGTTCAGGAACTCGGGCTTGTCGACCACCTTGACCTTGGCCCACATGCCCTCGTGCCCGACGCCGCAGAACTCCTGGCACGGCATCAGGTACTCGCCCGGCTTGCTGAACTTGGCCGGAATCTCCGAGACGTAGCCAGGCACCAGCATGGTGTTGACGTTGGTGTTCTGGATCAGGAAGCCGTGCACCACGTCGGGGCTCGTTGCGCGGAACACCACCGGCGTGTCGGTGGGCACAACCATGCACTGAGGCGTGAAGCTGTACTGCTGACCGACGGCCCGCACCGTCACCGAGCCGTCCGGCTCGATCGCGCTGCCCAGATTACTCTCGATGAACTCGCCGTCCAGGTGGAGGGTCTGCGGCTTGATCGTCTCAACGCGAGCCTGTGGCATCGTTGCCTGATGGATGCCGGCGAAGGCCGCCAGCCCCGCCAAAAGGACGATGATGGCGATGGACAAAATCGCCCATCGGCGCTCGACCCGCTCGGCGACGCGGGCGCCTTCGTCAACGTGGTCTAATGTTGTCATCGGCGTTCCGGGTCAGCTCCCGCGCGGCAGGAAGACGAACAGGTAGAAGGCGAACCAGCACGCCACGACGATAGCCGTAGCGATGGCGGCGAGCGTCAGGGCACCCGACGGACCAGCCCGCACGGCGGCGGCCACCTCGCGGTGCTCGGCCTCCTCGTCGCGGTGCTGCAGCGGGGGAGAGTTCAGCATGGCCTCAGTCCAGGGGGGCGGAGCGGAGCTGATTGGCTTCCTGGGCGGTGACGGCGGCGCCGCGGTTGCCCCAGGTGGTCCGGATGTAAGTGACCACGGCCGCGACCTCGTTGTCCGAGAGCGACTGGGCGAAGGGCGGCATGCCGAAGGGACGCGGGTTCCCCTGTGTGCCTGGAGGATAGCCGCCGTTCAGCACCATGCGGATCGCGTTCACGGCCGACGACATCTGGATGGATTGGTTGTCGGCCAGCGGCGGGTAGGCCGGCGGCTTGCCCTGTCCCTGCGCACCGTGGCAGCTCGCACAATGGGCGTCGTAGACGGTCTTGCCGAGCGAGAGCAGCAGGCTGCTCTCAGCGGTCGGCATAGTCGACGTGACCGGCGGTGGCACCTCATGGCCCAGGCTCTTGAGGTAGACCGCCATGGCCCGGGTATCCTCGGGCGTGAGGTACTGGAGACTGTTGTAGGTGACCYCCGCCATCGGCCCGTAGACGGCGCCGCGCCGCGAGACGCCGGTGCGCAGCAGGTCGGAGATCTCCTCGATGCTCCAGTCTCCGACCCCGGCCTCGCGGTTGGAGGTGAGCGAGGGCGCGTACCAGTTCTGCATCGGGATCAGGCCGCCCTGGAAGGCCTGGGACTCGGAGTTGCCACCAAGCGCATTGATCGGCGTATGGCACATCCCGCAATGCCCCAGACCCTCAACCAAGTAGGCGCCTCTGTTCCATTCTGCCGATTGCTTCGGGTCGGGCTTGAACTCGCCTTCGCGGAAGAACAGCGTGCGCCAGCCAAGGATGAGCTGGCGATTGTTGTACGGAAACCTGAGGTCGTGCGGTCGGTTCGGCTGCTTCACCGGTGCGACCGACATCAGGTAGGCGTAGATCGCGTCGCTGTCGGCCCGGGTCACCTTCGTGTACGAGCCAAAGGGCATAGCCGGGTAGAGCAGCCCGCCGTCGGGCGAGCGGCCCGTATGCATCATCTGGTAGAACTGATCGGCCGTCCACTTGCCGATGCCGGTCTCCGGATTGGGTGTGATGTTGGAGGTGAAGAGCGTGCCGAAGGGGGTCGCCATGGACCTGCCGCCGGCGAAGGGCTTGCCTTCGGGCGCGGTGTGACAGGCGATACAGTCGCCGGCGCGCGCCAGGTACTCGCCCTTCGCGAGCACGCCCGCGTCGGGACGGGCAGCCGGTGCCGTTTGAGCCTCGACGGCGGTGCCCAGGAGCGAGGCGAGCAGGGCCGGGATAGCCCGGCGGGCGAGGCTGGCCACGACGTCCCTCCTCATTGGGGCTGGCTCCCGCAGGCGAAAGGAAGTGCGTAGGTCCCATTCGGAACGGAGCGCCGCTCCTCCGGCGCGGGTCGCGAGGAGAGCCATGCGGTGACGGCCGCGACATCCGCCTCGGTGAGGTGCCCCGCGACGACCTGCATGCAGTCCGGCGAGAGGGCGGTCCGCGTGCCGTAGCGCCAGGCGCCGAGCTGCGCGCTGATGTAGCTGGGCTTGAGGCCGAGGAGGCCGGGAATGCCCGGCTCCATGCCGGTCAGATTGGGGCCGTGGCAGCTGGTGCAAGCCGGGATGTTGCGAGCAGCGTCGCCCTGGGTGGCCAGCTTCCTTCCTGTTGCCAGGACTTCGTCGCCGAAGGCTGGAACGGCCGGAGGCGGGAGGGGCGGGTTCAAGCTGGCCAGGTACTCGGCCATGTCCCGGAGGTAGGTCTCCGGCAGATACGCCAAAAGGTAGTTCATGGGCGGGTAGTGCCGCCGGCCGTTCCGGAACGCCACGAGTTGATTGAAGAGGTAGCCTGCGGGCTTACCCGCGAGACGCGGGAAGTAAGGATCGCGCGTTCCCTCGCCTTGCGCACCGTGGCAAGGAGCACAGGCCAGTACCCGCTCGGCCATCGTATCCGGGGGAGTGGCTGCGGATTCTCCGTACGCCGGCCCAAGAACCGAGACCGCCAGCACGGACGCAACAGCAACGCCACGAACCAAATGCAAGGCCACTCTCCGGATTCTGCAGCTCCGCAGCACGCAAGCACTCGCAGCGTCGCTCGCGTCACCGCAAAACGCTCTCGCTTACCGTAGCTGAAAGTGCGGAACGCTCTTTGCGCTCGCGCAAACAAGCTGCTCGGCCATGCCGAATTTCAAACGCACCTCGATCCCGCCGAGATGATGGCGCGCCACCCGTCCTTGAGGTGGATCAAGGCGTCTGATCGTCGGGTGATGCAGGAGTCTGGGGACCAGATTGCCCCGGCCACCTGTCAGCTTGTAACGGCGTGCCACTGCCCGGGTTGCTTCGCGCCCTCTCGGCGGAACAGGAACTGGACCGAGCAACTTGCAGAATGGGGGCGGGAAGCGGCGATGGACCAGGGACCGAAAAGGGTCAGGGCAGCCTCGGGGGTTTTATTTAGTGGTTTAGATCGAGAGGCGGCCGACGCCTTGCTGGATGCAGCCACAAACCGTCAGCTTACGGAAGGAATGACTGTCTTCCACCAAGGTGATGAGCCCAACCCGCTCTTCCAGGTCGTGACCGGTTTAGTGAGGCTGTCGCGGATCGACTCGAACGGTGAGCAGACGACGCTCCGGTTCATGGGACCCGGTGAGCTCGTTGGCTGCGTCGCGGTCTTCCAGCAATTTCCCTTTCCTGCGACAGCCACAGCTGCAAAGGCCAGCAGCGTGCTCTCCTGGGGGGCGGCGCAGATCCTCGACCTGATACGCCGTTACCCCGCAATCTCGTCGAATGCGCTGAAAGCCGTCGGAGACCGGGCCCGCGAGATGACTGAGCGGGTGGCTGAATTGAGCGCCAAGGGAGTGGAGGAGCGGATCGCCAGCGTCCTCCTACGCCTAGCCAGACAAGTCGGGCAAAGCTGTTCGGAAGGTATCGAGGTCACCTACCCAATCACGCGGAACGATATAGCCGAGATGACGGGCGTCACGTACTTCACCGTAAGTCGGGTTCTCAGTGCTTGGCAGAAGCAAGGTATCGTCCTGCTCGGACGGGAAAGGATCCTCATCGTCGAGCCGCACCGGTTGGCTCAAATCGCCGGCTGAGGTCCCGCGAAGCTGAAGGCGGTTGCGGCTCTGACGTTGCAATCCATTCCCGCAGTCCCAGGCGAAGGTCCGCTGGTGGCGCACCTCAGACCTGCAAGCTGAGCTGCGGCAACGTCCGCTTCGGAGTCGCCGCCAGAGTCGGCTGAGCGGCCGAAATGGGCGCGAAGCCGAACGTCGGCTTTCGGGCCACGGTCCAGTTACACCCCCGACCCCAAGCTGACCTCCAAGCGGAAGCAGCCGTTTGGTTTATCGGCGGGGAGGGTCCGTGACCTTACCTCGGGCGCGGCTCGACGAGGACCGAGACGTCCAGCTTCAGTGCAGTAGCAATCCGTTGCAGAACGAAGATGCTCGGGTTTCGCTTTCCACGCTCGACACCGCTCAGGTACGTCTGATGGGGCTTGTCACGTTGTCGGACGTAGCCGCAGGAAATCGTACGCTGGCTAGTTTCAAGCCGCCACGCCAGCCGCCCTGCGCCACGTCGCGAACGCCTCGGCTCGGAAGAGTCGGTGCGTGGGGGCTGAGACGAGGTGGCGGGGAACGGTGAAGGTGTTGTAGGTCGCTGCATGCATCGACAGGAACCGCTGGGCTGAGCCTGGCGACTGGAAGCCCTGCAGCTTGCGCTCTCGTCGTCGCACCGGGACGTGCGAGCTCTCGGCTCGATTGTTCGCTCGCTTGCGCTGGACGTGATC
>NZ_JBFUGA010000082.1:0-27206 GCF_056403155.1 Methylobacterium sp. P3_A11 | reverse complement strand
AGCGCGGCGTCTTCGGTCCCATCGCCGCGTCATGCACGAAGGCTCGCTTACGCCACTTCGCGACTGTCTTGGGGTTCAGTCCATGCTGGGCGGCAAGATCTTTGAGCGGAGCTTTCGATCGCTGTAGCGTTGCTCTGACCGCGTGCGTGGTCGTGGCGCAGCCGTGAAGAACCTGTCCCATAACGCCTCCCGGTGTGCGGCGGTTACAGCTAAATTGATGCCACCACACCGCGGGACTGCACACCTAGGCCTCGTTGGGGCATCGATTTTTCCAAACTGCACGGACGTTTCCGTTTGGATCGATGCGAGGGGCGGGCACAACGCAAAAGGCGGCCCCTCTCGGGACCGCCTTATCCGGTTCGTCGACGCCGCTCAGTTGCTGGCGAGCTGGGACATGGGATCGACCGGGGCGCCGCCCTTGCGGATCTCGAAGTGGAGCTGCGGCGAGGTCACGTTGCCGGAAGCCCCGGACTTCGCGATGGTCTGGCCGCGCTTGACCTTGTCGCCGGGCTTCACGTCGATCTCGCCGTTATGGGCGTAGGCCGAGACGTAGCCGTTGGCGTGGCGAACCAGGACGAGCTTGCCGTAGCCCTTCACGTCGGAGCCGGCATAGGCGACCGTGCCTTCCTCGGCGGCCTTGACGGGCGTGCCTTCCGGCACGGCGATGTTGATGCCCTCGTTGCCGGAGCTGCCATAGCCCGAGATCACCCGACCTTTGGCGGGCCAGCGGAAGCTCTCCGACGCCTCGGCGACCGAACCGGTGGCTGCGGGTTCGGATTTGGCCGGGGCGGCCGCCGCGACCGGAGCGGGCTTGGCCGTCTCCTTGGCGGCGACCTTCTCGGTCTTCTCGGCGGCTGCGGCCTTCTGCGCAGCCTCCTTGGCGGCCTTGGCCTCGGCGAGTTTCTGCGTGGCCTCCGCCTTCGCGGCGGCCTTGGCATCAGCCTTGGCTTCCTGGGCCTTCGCCTCGGCCTTCGCCTTCGCCTCGGCCTTCGGATCGGCTTTCTTCTCGTCGGCCTTCTTCTCGTCGGCCTTGGCGACCTGCCCGGGGCGGACATGCCGCGGCTTGTCGCCGTCCTTCACCGAGGCGTCCTTGCGGGGCTTGGCGTCGGCGACCTTGCGGGCGGCGGCATCGCGGGCGAGCGCTTCCTTGCGCTCCGCGTCCTTTTCGGCGGCCGCCCGCTTGGCGGCCTCCTCGCGCTTGGCCGCTTCCTTGGCCGCTTCCTTGGCGGATTCCTTTGCGCTCTCCTTGGCCTCCTCGCGCTTCGCGGCGATCTTGGCCTCGACCTGCTTGGCGTCCTCGCGCTTCTCCTCGGCGGCCCGGGCCGGACGGCCGGTCATCGGGGCGGCGGCGGGGTTCAACCCGGAGGCGTGGTAGACCGGGATCACGATCTGCCGGCCGGGGGTGATCTGGCTCGCGCTGGTGAGGCCGTTGGCGGACAGGATCGCCGATGCGGGCACGCCGAAGCGGGTGGACATCTGGTTCAGGCTGTCGTTCTGCGACACCGTGATCTGGGTGCCGCCCTGGGCGCTCCAGCCGACCGTGCCCGTCGAGGCGACGCGCGTCGCGGGGGCAGCGGAATGGGTCTGGGCGGGGGTGGCAGCCGCGGCCGGGCGCGGGGCGCCGGGCGGGCTCAGCGCCTCCGACTGGATGCGACCAGTGCGAACCGTCGGCACGGATTTGAGGGTCCCGTCCGGCAGGCTGCCGGTGGCGGCCGGTTCCGAGTCGAACGGATTCGAGAATGGGTTGCTCAGCCGCGACGCGTCCGAGGAACAGGCGGCGGCCGCACCGCCGATGATGCCGATGAGCGTCACGCGCGACAGCGTCCGCAACATCTGACCCGTACCGCGCACCCGCATCGACGCACCCGTTTGCCTGACGCAACTTGATGCGCCAATGAAGACGGATTCAGGTTAAGCAACCGTTCCCGTTCTGGCGTTCTGCGACCCTGGCGCGAAGGCGATCGCCCGGCTTTCGCGCGGTACCGGGCTGGGTTCAGCCGGTCGGGACCGAGTCTTTTCCTGACCGGCCGGCACCCCACATCGATAGGATGTTTACCATCCGCGGCGCGCGCGACACCCTTGCCGACCTGCCCGCAATCGAGACCGCGCGCCTCTCGATCGCCGCCCTGCGCCGCACCGATGCGCCAGCCCTGCGCCGGCTTACCGACGATCCGGCGATCACCGCGGCGGTGGACTTTCTCCCGACGCCCTTCACCCTGCAGGATGCCGAGGATCTGATCCGCAGTGGTGCACGGGGCCGGGACTGCTTCCTCGGCGCCTGGATTCGCGGTGGCGCGCCGCCTGAAGCCGGAGGGCAGGCGGATGCGGCCGGCCTCGAGCTCGTCGGCGTCATTGGAACGCATCTGCGCGGCACCGGCACGATCGAGATCGGCTACTGGATCGGAGGCGCCGCCCGCGGACGCGGCTTCGCCTACGAAGCCGTCTCGGCGATCCTTGGCTGCCTCGGCGAACGCTTCCCGGCCCGCATCGTCGTCGCGGAGTGCCGGCCGGCCAACGTCGCCTCCTGGGGGCTCCTAGAGAAGCTGGGCTTTCGCGATACCGGCGAGGAGGGTCACCGCCCGGGCCGCCGCCTGCTCAGGCGGGTCTGACGCTCCGATGTCCGGCGGCCCCGGTCCGTACAGCGCCCGTCATGCGCCGCGACGGCGGATCTTCGGGCGCCGCGCGCCGATCGCGAAGGGTGTCTCGTCGTCCTGCGCGCGCTCCGCCAGAGCGAAGCTGTGGAGAGCGTCCAAGCCGCGATCGTCCCGGGGACGGCCCTCGATCAGCGCGTGGAACGCTGCACGCACCACGTCCTTCCGCGCAGCATCGGGATGCTTCTCCCGAACCGCGGCGCGCAACGCCTTCGGCGTCATGCCCGGCACGGCGAGGCTCCACAAGGTCGCCGACAACGCTGCGATCGAAACCATCCGCCCCTTCCCCAACGAAGGCCGCAATCCGGCATGGGCTATACGGGACGAATCAAGAGACGATCAAGTCAAATTCACGGTGGCGACGGATTGCACGAATTCTTATTCGTGTAAAATTCGTATTATCCAAGATTATTGAACCGGTAATAATGCAAGCTTACAGCCTTTACCGGGCGTATTCGAATGATACTACCAACCAAAAAGAAACCCCCGGCCTTTGGCCGGGGGTTTGCTCTCGACAGATCCTTGAAATGGGGCGATGCAGGATCAGAAGGTGATGCCGGTCTCGACCATGTAGCGGTCCTGCGAGGTGCGGTTGCCGGTGCGGCCGAAGCCGGTGCCCAGCGTGCCCTCCGCGAGGTTGCCGCGGGTGATCCCGCCGAGTTCGACGTGCGCGTACTCCACCCGGAAGAAGTAGCGGTCGAAGGTGAAGGTCGGTGTGACGGTGACCGAGAAGGCGTTGCTGCCGGCGCCGAAGCCCAGCAGGTTCGTCCCGCCGGAGCCGCGCACGCCCGTCTGCTCGGTGTACTCGACACGGCCGGCCAGGGAGAAGTTGTCGGTGAACGAGTAGGCCGCCAGCAGCGCGCCGCCGTAGGTCGAGGCCGAGTTGCCGATCCCGACGCGCAGATCACGCTCGACGTTGGTGAACTGGAAGTACGGCGAGATGATCCACGGACCGTTCGCGTAGGTGTAGTTGATATTGAAGATGCCGCTGTTCTGCTGGAGGTTCGGCGTCGCGAACTGATAGCGCGGGCTGCGGTCGAGAGCGTTGGTCCGGCCGACGTTCAGGCCGCCATTGACGCCGATCGTATTGTAGTCGTCGAGCTTGTAGGCAACGTTGCCGGTGAACCACGTGATCTCGTTGGAGAAGAAACCGTCCGTGCCGGCGACCGACACCGAGAGCGGGCCGCTGCTGTAATTGACCTGCACGCCCTGGTTGATGAAGTTCTCCTGCACGAACAGGAGGCCGCGGTTGATGTTCAGGTTCTGATAGGTGAACAGCAATTCGGTGCCGATCAGGGTGAACATCCGGCCGCCCTGGACCGACCATTCATCGTTGATCTGGATCTTGCCGAAGGCGACCGGGACCGGCCCGAACAGGAGATCGGTCTGGGTGAAGGTGCCGAGGGTCGGGAATCCGAGCTGCGGGATCGAGTAGCCGCCGGCCTGGATGTAGAACTGGAACGCGCCCTCAGGCTTCTGGATGACGCCCTGGATGTTCGAGAAGTCGAACCGCGCGGCCCGGTCGCGGTCGTTGGGGGCCGCCGGCGTCGAGAACGACGCGAACGGGTTGGACTGGGTGTAGCCGTAGCCGGTGACGGCACCGCCCACGTAGAGGTCGCCGAGGGGGCCGGCTGCGAAGCAGGTCGGGCTCGGGTTGGCCTTGATCACGCCGCTATAAGTCGGGCCGAGCAGCGTGGCCTTGCAGGGCTCAGCCGGGGGCGGCACGGGCACCGGCGCCGGAGCCGACAGATCGGCCGCCAGGATGCTGGTGGAGGACAGCAGCAGGGTGGCCAGGCCGGCAAGGGTGGATCGCTTCAGCATGATGTTGCGGCTCGTTCGGATTCGTCCACGGCCAAGCTGACATCGCGGGGCGAATGACACAAAATCAAACAACAAGCATTTGCATACTTTTTAGGCATATCCGTATCGCTGCGTACGTTCGGCGCAGAAATGTGTCTTTGTCGCCACATTCCCTCCGAGAGACCGGGCTTTTCCTTTCCCTCCGGCCCGAACAGCTTCCAGGGCGCCGGCCAATGCTGCCGTGTCACGCCGTTGGGCCGATGGGATCGCAGCGAAACCCTCCGAAGTCATGCCGGGCCAGCCGTTCGGCGAGGGCTGGCAGGAACAGCATCGCCTCGTCGGCGAGCCGCCAGGGTGGATTGACCACGATCAGACCGCTGCCGCTGAGCCGCGTCGGGTCGTCCGGTCGGTCGATCAGCAAGTCGAGGCGCAGGGCCGGGCGGGACAGGGCGGCGTCGAGGTCGCGGACCATCCGATCGAGGGCGGCGGCGTCCTTGATCGGATACCAGGCGAGGAAGAGGCCGGTCGGCCATTTCGCCACCGCCCGGGCAAGGTGGGCGCCGAGACGCTCGACCTCGCCGGGAACCTCGTAAGGCGGGTCGATCAGCACGAGCCCCCGCCGCTCGGGAGGCGGGATCTGGGCGTTGATCGCGGTCCAGCCGTCGAGGTTCAGCACCTTGGCGCGCGGGTCGCGCGCGTAGCGGTCCTGCAACGTCGCGGCGTCCGCTGGATGCAGCTCGACGAACACGCCCTTGTCGCCAGGGCGCAGCGCCTCGCGAATCACGGCCGGCGAGCCGGGATACGCGCTGGTGCCATGACGCGCCCGCACCGCCGCCACCGCGGCCCGATAGGGCGCGAGCAGCGCCTCGACGTCGGGAGCGAAGGGGGCATCCATCCGCCCCCAGCCGTCCCGCCACTCGCCGGTGCGGGCCGCTTCGTCGGCCTCAAGATCGTAGACGCCGAGCCCCGCGAAGGCGTCCAGGGCTCGGAACGGCTTGTCCTTGAGGCGCAGGTGGTCGAGCACCCGCGCCAGCACGAGATGCTTGAGGACGTCGGCATGATTGCCGGCGTGAAAGGCGTGCCGATAGTTCATGGCAGCGCCCTCAAGCGGATCCCGCGCGCCGGGTCCAGGGTCCGGCGCCGAAATCGCCGAAAAAACTCAGCGCGCGGCGCCGAGGGTCACCTCGGGCGCACGGCAATTACCGCGGGCGACCTCGGGACAGGGCGTGAAGCCGCGCAGATCCTTGCCGAAGCAGATCCGGACCTCCTGCAGCTGCCCGCGCGTGCAGGTGACCGCCATCATGTCGGGGCGCAGGCCACGGTTGGCGGCCACGAATTGCCGGGCGATCTCGATCGGCGCCAGCGACTGAGGCGGAGAACCGCCGTTGAGGCCGTCGGGGATCGTCACCGCCAGCCGGGCCTCGCGGGCGGCCGTGAAATAGGCGGTGGGATCGAGGCCCGAGCAGGTGCCGTGCTTGCGCCACTCGTAGCGGGCGAGACCCTCGCTCGGGTAGACCTGCCCGGCCACCTCGATGGCCTGCCGGGTCGGCGACCGAACCACCGCCGAGCAGTTCTCCGGGTAGCCGCGGGCGTATTGCGGCCATAGGCCGTGCACGACGAAGCCGAGGCCGCGGCCGGGGGCGCACTGGGCGTCGTCCCGGCGCTCGCGCGTCGTGGCGCAGTAGGTCGGCGACCAGGACAGGGCCAGAACGTAGAAGTCGAATTCTCCGGGGGTGCCCCGCCGGGCGAAGCCGCCGTAATCCTGGGCGGCGACCGGACCGGCGAGCAGCAGGCCGGCGAGGCAGGCGGCGAGGCGGCGCATCCTCAGGGACGCGCCATCCGGCAGGCGGTGGCGTACGCGTAGGCGAGTTCGCGGTCGAGCCCATGGACGCAGAACTCGACGCCCCAGGTCGCCCCGATAATGCCCAGACTCTCTCGGACCGAGTAGTCGACCTTTCGGCGGACGCCGTCCGAAGTGGTCACGGTCGCGGAGCAGAACCGGCGCGGGTAGGTGTCCAACCCCCAGGGCCGCCAGGCCGTGCGCTCGATCGTGTCGAAGGACAGGATCGTCATCGACGAGTTCCAGAACTTCGCCTCCTTCTCGGCGAAGTTGGTCGAAACCCGCTCCAGCACCGAGGGGTCCTGGCAGGCGGGGATCTGCGCGTCGAACGGGAAGATCCGCTCCTCGGCGGGCTCGATGTCCTCGCGGGCGGAGCGCGCGAGCGCCGGCTGGGCCAGGGAGAGAAGGGCCAGCCCGAGGGCGAGGCCGTGACGGATCGGGCGCATGGCGCGTGCCTCGACGGATGTGCGGTCCTGCATCATGGAACGATGCCGCCGCCGTGCCGCCAGTCAAGCTCCAACGATCTGGCCGCCACGCTTTGGCAGCTTGTGCGGCGCGGCCGCTACAGTCGGCGGCCTGATCTCGGAAACGGAGGGACCCCGTTCGTCGCCGTCTTTCGATCGCCAACCGGCCGGTTGAGGGCGGCACCCCTCCACGGAGACACAAAGCCCAGGCGCCGCATTCAAGCGTGCAGGCCCGTCAGGCATCGCATGCCGCGATCTCCAGGTCGCGACCGCGATCGAGGCCCCGGACGAACGCGACGCCATCCTGCACGGCTCGACAGACCAGCGCGTCGTTCCCGCTCGCGACGATTCGTCTTTCGGCACCGACCCCGACCGATCAGCGGGTGCCCGGCGGCCAATTCGCGCTTGCCAGGGATGGCATCGGGCAGATTGTCGGCTGCGGCCCTGTCGGCCTGGGGGACGTCGCTTCCGAGATCAACGCGGTCTTCCTCGGCGCCAGGGCGCCGGAGAACGCTGCGCACGCTCCGTACCGCCCAAGCGGCGGCTCGCCGCGACCATGACGGCCTCGGGTCGAGCGGTTCCGAATCGCCGCTCGTGACCCATTCGTGAACGGGGCGCTCGCCCTGCTCCTTGAGACTGAAGCGAGACGACCGATCGGCGCGCTTCGAACAGGTCGAGCCCCACTCTCAGTAGATCGGCCCCGCGCTCGGCGGCGCGCCGAGCTGCAGCGGCTCATCGTAATCCGGCGCGGGCTCCTCCGGGGCGGCGGTCGCGATCCGCGGCGCGGGCCGGACCGGAGACGCGGAAGTGTAGGCCGAAGCCGCGGCCGGGCGGTCGAGCGGGCGTGCCGGCGCCCGGGCGACTTGAGTCGCGCCCCCGGCCTTCGACATCGGCGCCACGCCGTAGGGATCGTCCTCCTCCACATCCGCCGGGGCCTGCGGGTCGGCAGGCTGGCGCTGCGGCGGAACCGGACGGCTCAGCGGACGCTCCACCCCGGTGCCGAGCTGCGGCGTGAACTTGATGAACGGCTTGCAGATCCGCCGCAGACCGCGCGGGTCGTGCCGGGCGAGGTCGACGTGGATGTGGTCGTAGTGGAAGACGTTCGAGCCGGGTGCCAGCACGGTGCTGAAGCGCTGGCAGGCGCCGAGGAAGATCTCCCGCAGGAAGCCCTGCTCGGCCTCCGTGCCGCGCCAGCCGCCCTTCACGGTAATGACGTGGCCGTCGGCGAGCTTGATCGACATCACGTCGATCGCATTGCCGAACCCGTGCTCGGAGAGCTTGGCGCCGGGCTGATTGTTGCGGCCGCGGCAGGAATACGAGCCGGCGTTGATCTCGGCCACCGGCACGCCGAAATAGAGGTTGGCGGCCGGCTGGATCGTGTCGGCGAGCCACGCCTCGGCCTCGGCCAGCGCCGGACAGCCCAACGTCATTCGCTGCTTCATCAGGACCGTGCCGCCGGCCAGCCGCGTCACCCGGAAGGGCTGCTGCATGCCGCAGGGTCCTGGGCCGTCCATCGCCGCGATGGGCGTGATGAACTCCGAGGGCTCCACGAGCTTCTTGGCCAGGCAGACCTGCTCCGCCTGATCGCGCCACGGCTCGCGCCGCTCGAAATGATTGATCGAGCACGCGGTGAGCCCTGCGCCGAACAGCGCCAGGGCCGAAAACAGGGATACGCCACGCCACATGCCCGGACGATGCGCACTTTCGCGTAAAGCGTTCGTCAACGGCGTTTCGGGAATGCCGCGGCCTGTGGCGTCTCAGTTGACAGCGCAGCGGACCGCAGACTGAATGCATTATGCTTTCACTTCTCGACCTCCGCGCCCGCATCGTCGCCGGCACCCTGACGCCCGCGGGCGCGATCGATCTCTGCCGCGCGGCCATCGCCGCGCGGGAACCCGAGCTGCACGCCCTCGTGACGCTCGACCCGGCCCCGGCGATCCCGGATTCCGGGCCGCTCGCGGGGATCGCAGTCGGCGTCAAGGATATCATCGACAGCACCGGCCTCCCGACCCAGATGGGCTCGTCGATCTATGCGGGCTGGATGCCACGGGGTGACGCCGCCGTGGTCGCCCGCCTGAAGAGTCTCGGCGCCGTGGCCCTGGCCAAGACCACCACGACGGCCTTCGCGAGCAGCGATCCGACCGGCACGGTCAATCCGCACGATCCCGGCCACACCCCGGGGGGCTCCTCGGCGGGCTCCGCCGCCGCCGTGGGTGCCGGGATGCTGCCCCTGGCGCTCGGAACGCAAACGGCGGGATCGGTGATCCGGCCGGCCAGCTACTGCGGTTGCGCGGCGGTGAAGCCGTCGTTCCGGCTGATCCCCACCGTCGGGGTGAAGACCTATTCCTGGGCGCTCGATACGGTCGGGCTGTTCGCTGCCGGCGTGGCAGACGTCGCCCACGCCCTGGCGCTGGTCACCGGACGCCCGGAGATCGACCGGGCCGAGGCGGGCTCGGCGCCGCGGATCGCTCTGGTCCGTCAGGATTTCGCGGAGGCGCCCGAGCCGGATGCCGAGTCCGCCCTGGTGCGCGCCCGGCAGGCGGCAGAGCGGGCCGGGGCGCGGGTGCACGACCTCGCCCTGCCGCCGGAGCTGGCACAGGCCTGGGAGCGTCACCGCATCATCCAGAACTACGAGGGACGCTTGGCGCTCGCCTGGGAATACGACACCCAAGCCGACGCCCTGCCGCCGCGGGTCCGCGAACACCTCGATGCCGGGGCCGCCTACGGTCCGGCCRAATACGACGACGCCCGCCGCCACGGCCACCGCGCCCGCCGGGTGCTCAAGGACCTGTTCGCGGATTACGACGCGATCCTGACCTTTTCGGCCCCGGGATCCGCCCCCGCGACGCTCGCCTCGACGGGCGACCCGCGCTTCAACCAGCTCTGGACGCTGATGGGCGTGCCTTGCGTGAACGTGCCGGTCCCGGGCCAACGCCTGCCGGTGGGCGTGCAGGTGATCGGCCGGTTCGGCGACGACGGCCGGGCTCTGGCCGTCGCCCGGATGATCGAAGACGCCCTGCGCGGCTGAGACCCGAGAGGGGCTGCACGCGCCGCCGCGTGCGACGCGGCGGCCGCAGGCGCGCCCCGTCCGTCAGCACGAGGCTCTTCGAGGGCGATGGCCCGTGTCGCGTGAAGCGGCCGGGTCAGCCCTAAGGTCGTCCGAACAAATGCCGGGCAGCGCGTGCCTCTGTATCACGCGTCCGGGCTCAGCTGTTCGCCGACTCGTGGAGCGTGTCTTCCACGTAGAGCTGCTCCAGCAGAACCTTGATCACCGCCATGAGCGGCAGGGCCAGCGCGATCCCCCAGAGCCCGAAGATGACGCCGAGGATCAGCTGTCCGGCGAAAATCGTCGCCGGGGGGATGTCCAGGGCGCGCTTCTGGATGAACGGCGTCAGGCCGTAGCTCTCCAGGCACTGGACCGCGAGATACACGCCGATCGCGCCGATCACCGCCTTCGCGCCGGAGGCCAGCGCGGCGAGGATGATGACGAGCCCCGCGACCAGCGGCCCGACCGTGGGCACGAAGGCGAGCAGCCCCGCCTGGAGTCCCAGGATCAGAGCGCCGCCGAGCCCGAGGAAGGCGAGGCCCGCCCAGGTGCACAGGAAGATCACCGCCATGATGATCAGCTGGCCGAACAGCCAGTGCCGCAGGGTTTCACCCGCCCCGTCGAGGACGTGGGCGGCGCGCCAGCGCTTCGCCGGCGGCACGAACCGCAAGACCCCGTCCCGGTAGGCCTTCGGGTCGGCCGCGAAGGCGAGACCCAGGAAGGCGATCACCAGAACGTTGCCGAGGGCGTCGAACAGACCGAGGATCACCGCTGCGGCCGGGCCGAGGACGCTCCCGGCATCCGACACGAAGGACCCGCCGCCCTTCAGCAGACCGGAGGCGAGGCCGCCGAGGCCGCCCTCTTTCTGACCCGAATCGGTGGACCCGTCCTTGCCGCCCCCCTTCGGCGCGAGGCTCGGCACGTCGATGCCCCGTTCGGAGAGCCAGCCCGACACCGTGCCGGCTTGGTCCTTGATGGTCGTTCCGAGGTCGCGGCCCTGCTGGACGATGGTGGCGCCGCCGTAAGTCCCGAAGCTGATCACCGCCGTCGCGACGGCGAGGCTGACGACGGCCAGCCGCAGCGCCCGCGGCAGCGGCAGCACACGACCGAGCCCGCGCGTCAGGCCGTCGAGGAACACGCCGAGGAGCACACCGGCGAAGATCAGGAGAAGCGTGCCCACCGACAGCCAGGCGAGCGCCAGCGCCGCCACGAAGCACACCACGGCGATGCCGGAGGCGGCGAGCGGGGCCGCGCCGCGCCACGGCCCAACCGGGCCGTCCAAGTCCCGAAGGCTGCTATCCGACATCACTGCTCCTGCACCGCGGGCTCACGAACGCCGCGGGGCGGTCGAGGTCAAGTGCGGGCCGTGGGTTCCGTCGAGCGCCGGCCGATCCAGGGGAGCCCGCCTGGACAGCTGCAGCGACGCGGCGGTTCGTTCCCTCGGCCTGGGCCGGGCCTTCGATACCGGCGAGGCGTTCAGCAGCGCGGTCCTGCCGGGATCTCCTGCGTCGGCGCCTTCGCCGCCTTGCGGCTCGATGCGCCGAGCGACTGAGGCGGTCAGGACCAGCGCCCGGCCGCGGCGTCGTCTCGGGCCGTTGCTTCGACCCAGCCGCCGGTGGTGCCGTCGGCGAGGTGCTCGCGCTTCCAGAACGGCGCCCGGGTCTTCAGGTAATCCATCAGGAAATCCGCACCCTCGAACGCCGCCGCCCGGTGGCTCGCGGCCGTGACGACCAGCACGATGCCGTCGCCCGGGCGCACCAGCCCGTGCCGGTGGATCACCCGCAGGGCCTGGAGGGGCCAGCGCGCCATCGCGGCCTCGGCGACCCGCAGGATCTCGGCCTCGGCCATCCCGGGATAGTGTTCCAGTTCGAGGGCCGCCAAGCGCCCGTCCTCGTCGCGGCACAGGCCCGTGAAGGTGACGACGGCGCCGGCCCGGCCGCCGAGTTCGGCGCTCATCCGGGCGATCTCGGCCGCGGTGTCGAAGGGATCGGCCTGGATGGCGATGCTCGGAACGGGGGCGTTCATGACCGATCCATAAGAGTCCGCGATCGTGCCGGCCAGTGCCGTGCCTGTCACACCCGCTCCCGGCTCTATATGACACGATCCGTCGCGCCCTGCCGGCCCGGCGCGCGGTTCGCGACCGCCCGGCTCACCCTGCGTGCTCCGGACGGCCGCTGGAGAAGGATATCCGCGTGACCCCCGAACTGATTTTGGCCCATGAAGGCGTCCTGCCGGATTTCGCGAGCCGTCCCGTCTGGTGCGGACGCGGCAGCACGGTGATCGGGGCCGCCCGCATCGGCGCGCAGGCCTGGATCGGCGACGAGGCGGTGATCCGCGCGGACGGGCAGCGCGTCACCCTCGGCGACCGTTTCTGGCTCGGCCACCGCTCGACGGTGCACATCGCCACCCTGACGCACGGCACGCAGGTCGGCGACCGCGTCACGGTCGGGCGCAACAGCGTCGTGCATGCCTGCACGGTCGGCTCCGACGTGGTGATCGAGGACGACGTGGTGATCCTCGACGGGGCCGAGATCGGCGACGGCGCGGTGATCGAGGCGGGATCGACCGTGTTCCCCCGGGCTAACCTGCCCGGCGGCTACGCCTATGCCGGCAGCCCGGCCCGGCCGAGCCGCCCGATCACGCCCGACGAGGTCGCCGAGCGTGCGGAGCGGCTGCGCGAGCGAATGGGCGACGGCCCCGCCGTCCCGCCCGGGGAAGCGCCGGAGGTGGAGGCCAGCGTGTTCGTGGCCCGCACGGCACGGCTGCGCGGCCGGGTGAGCCTTGGCGCCGGGTCCAGCGTGCTGTTCTGCTGCGAACTCAACGCCGAAGCCGGGCCGATCGTGGTCGGCGCGGACGCGAACATCCAGGACAACACCGTCATCCGCACCCGGGGCGAGGGTGTCGTGATCGGACGGGACACGACCATCGCCCACAACGTCCGGATCGCCGATTGCCGGATCGGCGCGCGTTCCCTGATCGGCATCGGCGCCGCGATCGCGTCCGGCACGCTGATTGCCGACGACGTCATGCTGGCGGCCGGTGCCACCACCGATCCCGGCCAGATCCTGGAGGCCGGTTATCTCTGGGGCGGACGCCCCGCCCGGATCCTGGCGCCCCTCGACGCCGAGAAGCGGGCCATGATGATCCGCATCGTCGAGGGCTACTGCCAGCATGGCCGGGAGTACCGCGCCGCGCAGGAGGCGCTGGGTTAGCGCTCGTCCGACCGACCGCACCCGACAGCGGCCTCATCGGGGGGAGCGCGCAGTGCGGGCCTCGGCAGCACGGGATGCGGGCACGATCCGGTTCTCCCGCCTCGCGCGTCCCGCCCTCGAGCCATTGGGGTCGAGGGCGTTCCGGGCGACGCCCGGCTCAATGCTGCAGGATCTTCGACAGGAAGGTCTGCGCGCGCTCGGACCGGGGGCTTCCGAARAAGTCCTCCTTCCTGGCATCCTCGACGATCTCGCCGCGATCCATGAAGATCACCCGGTCGGCGACCTTGCGGGCGAAGCCCATCTCGTGGGTCACGACCATCATGGTCATGCCCTCCTTGGCGAGTTCGACCATCACGTCGAGCACCTCACCGACCATCTCGGGGTCGAGCGCCGAGGTCGGCTCGTCGAACAGCATCACCACCGGGTTCATGGCCAGAGCCCGCGCGATCGCCACGCGCTGCTGCTGGCCGCCCGAGAGCTGGCCCGGGAACTTGTCGGCATGGGCGCTGAGCCCCACCCGGGCCAGCAGATCGAGGCCGCGCTTCTTGGCGTCCTCGGCGCTGCGGCCCAGAACCTTGCGCTGGGCGATGGTGAGGTTCTCCGTGATCGACAGGTGCGGGAACAGTTCGAAATGCTGGAACACCATGCCGACCCGGGAGCGGAGCTTGGGCAGGTTGGTCGCCTTGTCGGCGACCTTGGTGCCGGCCACCGTGATCTGGCCCTTCTGGAACGGCTCCAGGGCGTTGACGCACTTGATCAGGGTCGACTTGCCCGAGCCCGAGGGACCGCAGACCACAACGACCTCGCCCTTGGCGACCTTGGTGGTGCAGTTCGTCAGGACCTGGAAATCGCCGTACCATTTGTTGATGTTGTCGATGGCGATCATCGTCTCGCCGGGCGCCACGACCGGCGTGCCGCCGATCAGGCTGCCCGGCTGCAGGCCGGCATCCTTCGGGGCGTGGGTCGCGTCGGCGGCGGGTTCTGCGGCGGTCGGGGCCGGCATCGGGGACGAGGTCATGATGCGGTCTCCAAGGTCGGTCAGCGGATGATGGCCACGCGGCGCTGCAGGCGGCGCACCAGGAACGAGGCCGAGAAGCAGATCAGAAAATAGACTATGGCGGCGAAGACATACATCTCGACGAGCCGGCCGTCGCGCTGGGCCACCTTGGAGGCGGCGCCCATGAAGTCGGTCAGCGAGAGGACGTAGACCAGGGAGGTGTCCTGGAACAGCACGATGGTCTGCGTCAGGAGGAGCGGCAGCATGTTGCGGAAGGCCTGCGGCAGGACGACGTTGCCCATGGTCTGCCAGTAGTTCATGCCGAGCGCCTGCGCGGCGGCCGTCTGGCCCTTCGGGATCGACTGGATGCCGGCCCGCATGATCTCCGAGAAATACGCGGCCTCGAAGGCCATGAAGGTGATCAGCGCCGAGGGGAAGGCACCGACCTGGATCGGCGTCGTGGATCCGGTCACGTAGGCGCCGATATATGGCACCAGGAAGTAGAACCAGAAGATCACCAGCACCAGGGGCAGCGAGCGGCACAGCTCGACGTAGCCCTTGGCGAGATGGGTGACCCCTGCGATGCCCGACAGCCGCGCCATCGCCAGCAGGGTGCCGATGACGACACCGCCCGCGGCCGCCATAGCGGTGAGCGTCACGGTGAAGACCATGCCCTGACCGAACAGGTAGGGCAGGGACGAGACGATGACGGAGAAGTCGAAATTCGAGAGCATCGGGGCCTGTTCGCGGTGGCCGTCGGGCGGCGTCGGAGGATCGGGCGCGTGCGGCCCTCAGCGTTGGCCGGGGATGGCGACCGCCTTCTCCAGGAAGGTCGCCGCCGTGACGACCACGAGGTTGATGATCACGTAGAGGATCGTGGCGGCCGTGAAGGCCTCGAACACCTGGAAGGAGAATTCCTGCATCGAGCGGGCTCGGGCGGTGAGTTCCAGGAGGCCGATGGTGAGCGCCACGGACGTGTTCTTCAGGTTGTTGAGGAATTCCGAGGTCATCGGCGGCAGGATGATCCGGTATGCGTTCGGCAGCAGGACGTAGCGATAGGTCTGGTAGGTGGTGAAGCCCATGGCGGTGCCGGCCATGCGCTGCCCGCGCGGCAACGACTGGATGCCCGCGCGGACCTGTTCGGCGACACGCGAGGCGGTGAAGAAGCCGAGGCACACCACCGCCGTGTAGAACGGCGCGTCGGGCATCTGCTTGATCGCGTCGCCGATCCGGGTCGGGACCAGTTCGGGCAGCACGAAGTACCAGAGGAACATCTGCACCAGCAGCGGCACGTTGCGGAACACCTCCACGTAGGCCGTGCCGATCGCGTTGGCGGACTTCGACGGCAGGGTGCGCAGCACGCCGACCAGGGAGCCCAGGAAGAAGGCGATCACCCAGGAGCAGAGCGCGGTCGTGATCGTCCACATGAGCCCGGAGAGCAGCATGTCGAGATACGTGCCGTTGCCCTCCGGCGAGGCGTCGAAGAAGATCCGCCAGTTCCAGTTGTAGTTCATCGTGCCGCTTCTACCGTGACCCTATAGAGACGCACCGCGGGCCGGCGCCCGCGGTGCGCATGATCGCGTGGACCGGGTCTCAGTAGGCCGCCGGATCGGGGCTCGAGATCGGCGTGGTGAACTGCTTCTTCATCTCCGCGCTCATCGGCAGGTTCAGGTTGATATTGCGCGGCGGGATCGGCTTGGTGAACCACTTGTCGTAGAGCGCCTTGCCGTCGGGGCTGGTGTAGAGCTTGGCGGTGGCGTCGTCCGCGACCTTTTTGAACTCCGTGTCGTCCTTGCGGAGCATGATGCCGTAGGGCTCAGGCTTCGACAGGGCCTCGGTGGAGATCTCGTAGGCCGAGGGGTCCTTCGAGGAGGCGGCCAGCGAGGCGAGCAGCACGTCGTCCATCACGAAGGCGGCGGCGCGGCCGGTCTCGACCATCAGGAACGCCTCGGCGTGGTCCTTGGCGGGCAGGATCGTCAGGCCGAGCTTGCGCTCCGTGTTGGCCTCGTTGATCTGCTTGATGTTCGTGGTGCCCGAGGTCGACACGACGGTCTTGCCTTTCAGGTCCTCGATCGTGTGCAGGTTGGCCGACTTCTTGGAGACGTAGCGCGTGGCGGTCAGGAAGTGCGAGTTGGTGAACCACACCTGCTTCTCGCGCTCGGCGTTGTTGGTCGTCGAGCCGCATTCCAGGTCGATCGTCCCATTCGCCATCAGCGGGATGCGCGTGGCGGAGGTGACCGGGTTGAGCTTCACCTCGAGGTTCGGGAGGTTGAGCTTGGCTTTCACGGCGTCTGCGATCTTGTAGCAGATGTCCATGGCGTAGCCGACCGGCTTCTGGTCTCCGCCGAGATACGAGAACGGCACGGAGGCGTCGCGGTAGCCGATGACGATGGCTCCGGAGTCCTTCACCTTCTTGAGGGTGCCGGTCAGCTCCTCGGCCCGGAGGCTCAGGGGCGCGAGGGCAAGGCTCAGGCCCAGCGCCGCGGCAAGGCCGCGGCGAGCGATATCAGACTGCATCGGTACGGAACTCCTGGATCGGGCCGAACGGTATCGGCTGGCGGCTGGGCTCATGAGCCCGGCCGCACGGGCGACGCCTTTGCAATGATGGTGCCGGGAGACGGGTCGCGACGGCGCTCGGACTTGCGCCCGAGTACGGATGGATCGCGGCCGAGGCCGTGCGGACGCCCGCAGATGCGATCACTGCCGTCCCCATGGCCTCCTCCCAGGCGCCGAGCCGGCCTGTCGCTCGCGCCAGCGGCATCATGCACACTTCCTAGGCGCACGCACCCGGGGTGGAGCACGGATCCGGCATCAAGGCTGACGAATTCACGGCATAGGAAACGCAGACGCCGCCCTGCATTGCCCGCAGGACGGCGTCGACCCGGTATCGGCGCGGTATCGCCGACGCTTACTTCGTCAGCTCGTTGCCGCTGTAGTCGATCTTGCCGTCGGCGCCCTTCTTCCACTCGTACATGACGTAGTCGGGCCGGGTGATATCGCCCTTCTTGTCGTAGGCGATCGGGCCGACCACGGTGTCTACCGGCTTGCCCTGGTGCAGCCACTCCGCGAGCTTCTTGCCGTCGCTGGAGCCGGTCTCGGCCATCGCCTTCGCCAGGACCTGCACGGCCGCGTAGGAATAGAGCGTGTAGCCCTCGGGATCGATGTTCTTGGCCTTGAAGGCGGCGAGCGCGGCCTTGGCGTTCGGGTTCTTGCGGGCGTCCGGCGGGAAGGTGGTCAGCGTGCCCTCGGCGGCGGGACCTGCGATCGCCACGAGTTCGCGGTCGACCATGCCGTCGCCGCCCATCATTGGCGCCTTGAGGCCCTGGTCACGCATCTGACGCAGGATCAGCCCGGCCTCGGTGTAGTAGCCACCGAAATAGACCACGTCGACATTGGCAGACTTCAGCTTGGAGACGAGGGCCGAGTAGTCCTTCTCGCCCGGGTTGATGCCTTCGAACATCGCGTCCTTGCCACCCTTGGCCTTGAGGGCCTTCAGGGTCTCGTCGGCCAGGCCCTTGCCGTAGGGCGTCTTGTCGTGGACGAAGGCGATCTTCTTGCCCTTGAAGTGATCGGCGAGGTAGGTGCCGGCCACCGCGCCCTGCTGGTCGTCGCGGCCGCAGGTGCGGAACGTGTTCCACATGCCGCGCTCGGTGAACTTCACGTTCGTGGAGGCGGGCGTGACTTGGATGATGCCGGCATCGAGATAGACGTCGGACGCCGGGATCGACACGCCGGAATTGTAGTCGCCGACGACCATCTTGACGCCGTCGCTGGCGAACTTGTTGGCCAACGAGACGCCCTGCTTCGGGTCGGAGGCGTCGTCGCCCACCGTGACCGTCAGTGTCGTGCCCTTCAGGGTGCCGGCCTTGTTGAGGTCCTCCACCGCCTGGCTCGCGCCGTTCTTCAGCTGCGTGCCGATGGCGGCGCTGTTGCCGGTGATCGGTGCGGCGACGCCGAGCTTGACCTCGGCAGCCTGCGCGGCCGCCACCATCGCGCCGAGGGCGAGCCCAGCCAGCAGAATCGATCTCATCGCGTACTTCCCCTTAGTGTCAGGACCGCACGTGCGGATCCGGCCGCACTCATCGGACCTCGCCCGCTTCGGGCGCCCGCTCGCGCCACGTCAGCGGTGAGGTCTTCTCGTAGAGCCAGCGATACTGGCTCGTCATCTGGCGCGTCCGCGTGTAGCGGAAACCCGCCGCGCCGATGATCATGACCACGATCGCGTCCACCGCATAGTAGTGCAGCGACAGCAGCGTGCCCGAAAACAGGGCGTAATGGATGAAGCGCACGGCCGCCGCGACGAGCAGCAGCGCCAGCGCGCATTGCCAGAACGGCCGCCAGCCCCGTGCGATGCCCCGGGCCGCCATCCAGCCGGCCCAGCCGCCCATCACGACGGTGACGAGCAGGAACAGCCAGGCCGACGGCTCTTCGTAGAGGATCCCTTGCAGCATGCTCATGCGCCCACCGGGCCGGAATGGCCCCCTTCCAGATAGGCGGCCTTCACGTTCGGATCGTCGAGGAGCGCGCGCCCGGTGCCGCTCATGGTCACGCGACCGTTGACCAGCACGTAGCCGCGATGGGCGAGCTTCAGGGCGTGGTAGGCGTTCTGCTCCACGAGGAAGATCGTCATCCCCTCGGTCTTGTTCAGTTCCCGGATCGCATCGAAGATCCCCTTCACCACCAGCGGCGCGAGGCCGAGCGACGGCTCGTCCAGGAGCAACAGGCGCGGGCGGCTCATCAGCGCCCGGGCGATGGCCAGCATCTGCTGCTCGCCCCCCGACATGGTGCCGGCGCGCTGGTTCAGGCGCTCCTTCACCCGCGGGAACAGGGTGCAGACCTTCTCCAGATCCTCGGTGAAGAAGCGTCCGTCGTGGAGCGCCGCGCCCATCTGGAGATTCTCGTAGACGCTCATGCGCGGGAAGACCCGGCGCCCCTCCGGCGACTGGGCGATGCCGAGCCGGGCGATGGCATGGGTCGGCATCCGGGTGATGTCGCGCCCGTCGTAAGTGATCGTCCCCGAGCGCGCCTGGGGGCTGCCGAAGATCGTCATCATCAGGGTCGACTTGCCGGCGCCGTTGGCGCCGATCAGCGTGACGATCTCGCCCTCGGCGACGTCGAGGTCGACGCCGCGCAGGGCGGCGACGCTGCCGTAATAGGTCGAGACGTCGCGCACCGCGAGGAGCGGCGGCTTGCGGCCCGCCTGGATCGCCCGGGTCTCCTCGACCAGCACGTTGATGCCGGCGACGCTCATGCCCTGGATCCCGCGGAGGCTTCGGCATGCGGCACGGTGATCCCGACCTCGGCTTCCACCGCCTCGACCTCCTCGTCCTCGACGCCGAGATAGGCGGCGATCACCTTCGGGTCGGCCCGCACCTCGGCGGGAGAGCCGTCGGCGATCTTCACGCCGTAATCCAGCACGACCACGTGGTCGGAGATCTCCATCACAACCGACATGTCGTGCTCGATCAGCAGCACCGAGGTGTCGTGCTCGTCGCGGATGTGGCGCAGGAGCCCGTTCAGCTCGGCCGATTCCCGGGGGTTGAGGCCGGCGGCCGGCTCGTCGAGGCAGAGCAGGACCGGGTCCGTGCACATCGCCCGGGCGATCTCCAGGCGCCGCTGCGCGCCGTAGGGCAGCGCGCCGGCCGGGTCGTCGGCCCGCGCCATCAGGTCGATGCGCGTCAGCCACGCCTTGGCGCGCTCGATCGCGGCCTCCTGCGCATCCCGGTAGGTCTTGAGGCCGAGCAGCCCCAGGACCGTGTAGCCGGAGGCGCGCATCAGCGGCGCGTGCTGGGCGACCAAGAGGTTCTCCAGCACCGTCATGCCCTGGAACAGGCGGATGTTCTGGAAGGTGCGGGCCACCCGGGCGGTGCGGTTGACCTTGTGGTTCGGCAGCCGCTCCAGCAGGTGCGTGGTGCCGTCGGCATGGGCGAGCCGCAGCATGCCCTCGGTGGGTTTGTAGAAGCCGGTGATGCAGTTGAACACGGTGGTCTTGCCGGCTCCGTTCGGGCCGATCAGGGCGGTGATGTCGCCGCGCCGGGCCTCGAAGGACAGGTCGGACACGGCGGTCAGCCCGCCGAACCGCATGGTCAGGTGCTCGACCGCGAGCACCGGCAGAGCATGAGCCGGAGCGGTCCGGGTGTCGGGATGCGCCGGCATCAGCCGTGACCCTCGCTGACATGGGCGCCCGAGACGGCGCGGCGCTCGCCCAGGGACACCGAGGGCAGGCGGACCGAGATCAGTCCGCGGGGCCGCCAGACCATCATGGCCACCATGGCGAGCCCGAACAGGAGCAGGCGGTACTCGCTGGGGTCGAAGCCCTCGCCGAACACCGCCTTCAGGAACCCGAGGTTGCGAAGCATCTCCGGGCCGCCGACCATCGCCACTGCGGCGATGGCGACGCCGACCTGGCTGCCCATACCGCCGAGCACGACGATCGCCAGGATGATGGCGCTCTCGAGGAAGTTGAAGCTCTCCGGGCTGATGAAGCCCTGGCGCACGGCGAAGAACGAGCCGGCGATCCCGCCGAAGGCCGCCCCGAGGGCGAAGGCCGTGAGCTTCGTCGCCGTCGTGTCGATGCCGAGCGAGCGGCAGGCGATCTCGTCCTCGCGCAGGGCCTCCCAGGCACGCCCGATCGGCAGGCGGCGCAGGCGCAGGGTGACGAAGTTAGTGACGAGCGCCAGTCCGAGGATGAGATAGTAGAGGAACACGAGTCGGTGCATCGAATCGTACGGGATGCCGAACCGCGCCGCGAACCCGTCCTCGCCCGCCGTGAACGGGATTCCGAAGAAGGTCGCTCGCGGGATCGACGAGATGCCGGCCCCGCCCCCGGTCACGTCGGTCCAGTTGATCAGGACGAGACGGATGATCTCGCCGAAGGCCAGGGTGACGATGGCGAGATAGTCGCCGCGCAGGCGCAGCACCGGGAAGCCGAGGATCATCCCCCACAGTCCGGCGAACAGGCCGGCGAGCGGCAGGCAGATCCAGAACGACAGGCCGAACGTGGTCGACAGCAGGGCGTAGGAATAGGCGCCGACCGCGTAGAAGGCGACGTAGCCGAGATCGAGGAGGCCCGCGAGGCCGACCACGATGTTGAGGCCCCAGCCGAGCATCACGTAGGTGAGGATCAGGATGCCGAGGTCGATCCAGTAGCGGGCCGAGGACAGGCCGCCGGTCACCAGGGTCGAGATGATCGGCAGCGTCAGGGCGATGCCGATGAACAGCCAGAGGCCGAGTTTCGAGGTCTTCTGACCGGCATCGGGCTCGCCATGGACCGCCTCCGTGGCCTGGGCCGGGGAGGGGGTCAGCGCCCGCCGCGCGTCCCGCCGCAGCAGCACGAGGCGCTGGACGAGGCGGAGCACGAAGACCGCCGCGCAGAGCGCCGCCACCAGCCCCCAGCGCGGCACAAGCACCAGCTCGCTGCCCGGTCCGGGATCGGTGCGGTAGGCGATGATCGGCACGCACAGGCCGAAGGCGACGAGGGCGTAGAGGGCGGCATCGCGCAGGATGCCGGCCATCGCGGATTCGGGAAGCGCAGCCTGGGAGCGGGCCATCAGACTTTCTCGACCTCGGGCCGGCCCAGGATGCCCGAGGGCATGAAGATCAGGACGATCGCCAGGATCGAGAAGGCGGCGACGTCCTTGTACTCGATGGAGAAGTAGGCGGACCAGAAGGTCTCGATCAGGCCGATGATCAGGCCGCCGAGCACGGCGCCGGGCAGGGACCCGATGCCGCCGAGCACCGCCGCCGTGAAGGCCTTCACGCCGGGCACGAACCCGTCCGAGAAGGACACGACGCCGTAGTACATGAGGTAGAGGACGCCCGCGACGGCCGCCAGCGCGGCGCCCAGGACGAAGGTCAGGGAGATCGTGCGGTCGACGTCGATGCCGAGCAAGGCGGCCATCTTGCGGTCCTGCTCGCAGGCGCGCTGCGCCCGGCCGAAGGGCGTGCGCTGCACGAGGTACCAGAACCCGGTGAGCAGCACGGCGGTCACCGCCATGATCAGCACCTGCTTCCAGGCCAGGAACACCGCGTAGCCGTCCCGCTCGAACAGGGTGATGCCCCCCGAGAGCATCGGAGGGGTCGGCTTGTTGCGCGCGCCCTGCACCACCTGCACGAAGTTCGACAGGAAGATCGACACGCCGATCGCCGAGATCAGCGGCGCGAGGCGGAACGAGCCGCGCAGGGGCCGGTAGGCCACGCGCTCGATCGCCCAGCCCCACAGGGCGGTGAGCACCATGGCGACCACCAGAACCACCAGGAAGGCCAGGGCGATGGAGCTGACCCCGAGCCACACGGTCAGAAGCAGGAAGGTGATCAGCGCGATGAAGCAGGAGACCATGAAGACGTCGCCGTGGGCGAAGTTCACCATGCCGATGATGCCGAACACCATCGTGTAGCCGATGGCGATCAGGCCGTAGATCGAGCCGAGCGTCAGCCCGTTGATCAACTGCTGTACGAAGACGTCCATGAACTCTCGCGCGCGGTTTGCTCGGCCGCCTACGAAGACCGCAGGCAACGCGGCGGCGCAAGTCCCGTACCGCAGCCGTAGCACGGCGGCCACAGGTTTCATCCCCGCCCGAGCGTCGCGTGAAAACAGTCGACCGTACCAGTAACGCACCCTGCCCGGGCTTGCGTGTGGCGTAGTTCCTGCGACACGTTTACGAATTGAGATGCTCGCTCATCCCGGGCGCAGGCGAGGAGCAGTACCGATGGCAGGTTCGCGACTCACGACGATGATCTTCGTCGGCATGCTCCTGGGGATCGCGGTGGGCTACGCCTGCAGCATCACCTGGCCCGATCCGCAGACCGCCAAGGAGATCGCCGGCTACATCGCCCTGGTCTCCGACGTGTTCCTGCGCCTGATCAAGATGATCATCGCGCCACTGGTGTTCTCGACGCTGGTGGTCGGCATCGCGCATCTCGGGGACACCGCCTCGGTCGGGCGGGTCGGCGGCAAGGCACTGCTCTGGTTCGTCGGCGCCTCGTTCTGCTCGCTGATGCTCGGCCTCATCATGGTCAACCTGATGCAGCCCGGCCAGAACCTCAACCTGCCGCTGCCCGATGCCGGCGCCGGGACCGGCCTCAAGGCGGCCTCGCTCTCCCTCAAGGAGTTCGTCACGCACCTCGTGCCGAAGAGCGCGGTCGAGGCGATGGCCAACAACGAGATCCTGCAGATCGTGGTGTTCTCGATCTTCTTCGGCGTCGGCCTCGCCGCCCTCGGCGAGAAGGGCCGCCTCCTGGCTCAGGGCATCGAGGGCCTCGCCGACGTGATGCTCAAGGTGACGGGCTACGTGATGATGTTCGCCCCCGTGGCGGTGTTCGCCGCCATCGCGGCGACGATCACCACGCAGGGCATCGGCGTGCTCGTGACCTACGGCAAGTTCCTCGTGGAGTTCTACATCGGCCTCGGCGTTCTCTGGGCGCTGCTGATGGGCGTCGGCTTCCTGATGCTCGGCGGCGGCGGCATCATGCGGCTGTTCAACCTGATCAAGGAGCCCTTCGTGCTCGCCTTCTCGACCGCGTCGAGCGAGGCCGCCTACCCGAAGATGCTGACGAACCTCGAAAAATTCGGCGTCCCGAACCGCATCACCTCCTTCGTGCTGCCGATGGGCTACTCGTTCAATCTCGACGGCTCGATGATGTACTGCACCTTCGCGGTGATGTTCATCGCGCAGGCCTACAACATCCCGCTGACCTGGGGTCAGCAGCTCACGATGCTGCTGCTGCTGATGGTCACCTCGAAGGGCATGGCCGGGGTGCCGCGCGCCTCGCTGGTTGTTATCTCGGCGACCCTCAGCCACTTCAACATCCCGGAGGCCGGACTGCTGCTGATCATCGGCATCGACCAGTTCCTGGACATGGGCCGGTCGGCCACCAACGTGTTGGGCAACAGCGTCGCCACCGTCGCGGTCGCCAAGTGGGAGGGCCAGCTCACCGCCACCGACCAGCGGCTCGATCACGTCGGGACCGTACCCTCGCCGGCGGAGTAGGGGTGGCGCGGACGCTCGGGGAGGGCGGGTGATGGCGATGCGGTCCGTGACACTTCTGGCGCTGGCGCTGACGGTGGCGTCGCCCGCCGCGGCGGTGGAGGTTCTCACCGGCACCCTCAAGAGCGTCGCCGAGCGCGGCGAGATTGTGCTCGGCTACCGCGAGAGTTCGGTGCCGTTCTCCTTCGTGGAGGGCCAGCAGCCGGACGGCAGCCCCCGGGCGATCGGCTACGCGATCGACCTCTGCGGCGAGATCGCCGACGACATCCAGGCGGCCATCGGGCGACCGGTGAAGATCCGCTACGCGCCGGTGACCGCCGAGACCCGCATCGAGGCGGTGACGTCCGGCAAGATCGACCTCGAATGCGGCTCGACCACCGCCAACGCCGAGCGCCGCAAGCAGGTCGCCTTCTCGCCGGTGGATTACATCAGCGCCACGCAGCTGCTGGTGAAGCGGGGGGCGGGCATCGCCTCCTACCGGGACCTCGGCGGTAAGACCGTGGTTGTCACGGCCGGCACCACCAACGAGAAGGCCGTGCGCGACCTGCTCGTCCGGCTACGGATCGACGCGAAGGTGGTGACCGCCCCCGATCACGCCGCCTCCTACGCGATGGTCAAGGCCGGCCAAGCCGATGCCTTCGCCACCGACGACGTGCTGCTCTACGGGATGATCGCCACGGACGCGCAGGGCGGAGCGAACTACACGGTGCTGCCCGACAAGCTCTCCTACGAGCCCTACGGCATCATGTTCCGCAAGGACGATCCGGAACTCGCCGGGATCGTGACGCAGACCTTCACGCGTCTCGCGGAGTCGCGGGCGCTGCGCTGGACCTACGAGCGCTGGTTCCTCAAGCGCCTGCCCAACGGTGAGCGCCTCGACATCCCGATGTCGAACGATCTGCGGGTGAGCTTCCAGCTGATGGGCCTCGACGGCGGCGAGTGAGCGGCCGCGGCCGGGCAGGGCGCCTCGCTTTTGCCCAACCGGAGGGCGAGGAGAGGGGCCGCAATCCCCTCATGCCGCGAGCGCGCCCCCGCCCATGCTGATCGCCGCGCACTGTCCGAAACCCCTGGCCGCCGCACTGGGCGCCCTCCTGGCCTGCGCCGCCTCGGCCGCCTCGGCCCATCCCCACGTCTGGGTGACGGCCAAGGCACAGCTCGTCTACGAGGGCGGGAAGCTGATCGGCGTCCGGGACACCTGGAGTTTCGATCCCGAATACACCGCCTTCGTCACGCAGGGCCTCGACATCAACAAGGACGGCGCGCTGAGCCCGGACGAACTCGCCGGGCTCGCGGCCGAGAACACCACCAACCTCGCCGAGTTCGGCTACTTCACGAAGTTGAAGATCGGCGGAAAGGAGCAGGCCTTCGCGGAGCCGAAGGAGCCGGCCGCGCACATGGCGGACAAGGCCCTGGTCATGACCTTCCTGTTGCCGCTCAAGACCCCGGTCCAGCAGGGACGCGGCGTCGCCGCGCTCGAGGTCTACGACCCGACCTACTTCGTCGCCTTCTCGTTCGCCGAGGGGGCCGATGCCGCGACCCTCGCCGGTGCGCCGCAGGGCTGCGCCGCCACCGTGACCCGCCCGAAGACCGAGCAGCCGAAAACCGCCGAGACCGGATCCCCGGGCATGACCGAGGCGTTCTTCGAGGCGCTCACCGCCGCCTCCACCTACGGCGTCCAATTCGCCAGCCGGGTCCTGGTCGCATGTCCGTAGGCATCGGGATCGCCGCGCCCGCCGGGACGGGGCGGCTGGGGCTGAGGCTCGGCGTCATGGCCCTCGCCGTCGCGGTTGCGACGCTGGTGGCGGCAGGGATCGCGTGGCTCGTCGCCCCCGGCCTCGCCGCGCCGCCGCCGCGCTCGCCCTTCGGGATCGGCTTCCGGGAGGCCGCTCCGGCCGCCACGGGCATCGGCGGCGTCATCCTCGCGCTGCAGGCGAGCTTCTCGCGCAGCCTCAATGCAGCCGTGGGCGCGCTCCGGGGTGGCGGCAGCTGGAGCCCGCTGGTCGGGCTCGCCTTCGCGTATGGCGTGTTCCACGCCGCAGGGCCGGGCCACGGCAAGGCGGTGATCGCCGGCTACATCCTGGCCGGCGAGCGGGCGCTGCGGCGCGGCTGCATCCTCAGCCTGTGCGCCGCCCTGCTTCAGGCCCTCGTGGCCGGAGCGATCGTCGGGATCGGCAGCCTGATCCTCGACGCCACCGCGGCGAGCATCACCCGGGCCGGGACCCTGATCGAGACCGTGAGCTTCGCCCTCGTGGCGCTGATCGGGCTGGTGCTGACCTGGCGCAAGGCCGGACGCCTCGTCCATCTCCGGGCGGCCTGCGGCCCCGGCTGCAGCCATCTACCCGAACCGCAGGCGATCGAGCGCCTGGAAACCTGGCGCGAGCGGGCGGGGGTGGTGCTGGCCGCGGGCTCGCGTCCCTGTGCCGGCGCGGTTCTGGTGCTGGTCTTCGCGGTCTCGCAGGGGGTGCCTGGGGCGGGCATCCTGGCGGTGCTGGCCATGGCGCTCGGCACGGCGCTCACCACCACGGCCCTGGCCTGCCTGGCGGTTTTCGCCAAGCGGGCGGCCCTGCGTCTTGCAGGCGGCCGCGGACGGGCGGGAGTCCTGGCGGTCGGCGGGCTCGAACTCGTGGCCGCAGCCTTCGTGCTGGTTCTGGGTGCGGCGATGCTCTCGGGCCTCGCGCCGGGTCTCGCTGGCTGAGGGGCCTCGCCATCCGGGCCACGGCATGCGACGCTGCACGCTCGAGACGGGGACGCACCGATGCACGCCGACTTCGAGACCATCCTGAACTGGCGCCTGCTCACCGGATCGCACCCGTTCCCCGGCCCCGACGGCGGAACCTGCATCAACGAGGCGGCGATCGTCGCCGCGGGTTTGCCCTATCGGGCGATCCGCTCCAGCGCGGATTGTCCGCCCTGTTTCTCGCGGCCGGTCGCCGCCTATGCCCTCGGGCTCAACGATGCCATGCCGGACGAGGCGCGGCCGCAGCTGATGGCCTTCGTGCTGCGTCTGTCGGGCAGCGCCGACACGCCGGAGATCGAGGCCGCCCGAACCCGGCGTCTCGCCCTGGAGAGCATCCGGCGGATCCTCGCGCCCCTGTGCCAAATCGCCGGGATGGCGGAGGAGGCGGAGGCCTGTGCCGGAGCGCCGGATCTGACCGCCGCACGTGCCGCGGCGACCGCCGCGGCCTGGCGGGGCGGCGCGCTGTCCCAGGC
>NZ_JBFUGA010000081.1:0-27403 GCF_056403155.1 Methylobacterium sp. P3_A11 | reverse complement strand
TGCGCGGCGAGGCCATGCAGGCGGCGGTGGCGCCGGGCGCCGGCGCCATGGCGGCGCTGATCGGCACCGACGTCGAGGCGGCCCGGTCGGTGGCCGAGGCCGCCGCCGACGAGGCCGGCGACGGCGCGGTCTGCGACGTCGCCAACGACAATGGCGGTGGTCAGGTGGTGCTCTCGGGCGACCGGCCGGCGGTGGAGCGCGCCATCGGCATCGCCACCAGCCGCGGGATCAAGCGCGCCGTCCTGCTCAACGTCTCGGCGCCGTTCCACTGCCGCCTGATGGCCCCGGCTGCCGACGCCATGGCCCGGGCGCTCGCCGCCGTCACCCTGAAGGCCCCGCGCGTCACCCTGTACGCCAACGTCATGGCCGCCCCGGTCTCCGACCCGGAGGCGATCCGCACGGCCCTGGTCGAGCAGGTCACCGGCACCGTGCGCTGGCGCGAGAGCGTCGCCGCCATGGCGGCGTCCGGCGTCGACCGGTTCCACGAACTCGGTGCCGGCAAGGTGCTCACCGGCCTCGTCAAGCGCATCGCGCCCCAGGCGAGCGCCACCGCAATCGGCACGCCCGCGGACGTCGCCGCCTTCGCGCTCTGATTCCACAGGAGCCCCGCATGTTCGATCTCTCCGGCCGCAAGGCCCTCGTCACCGGCGCCACCGGCGGCCTCGGCCAGGCGATCGCCCGGGCTCTGTACGCCCAGGGCGCCACCGTGGCGCTGTCGGGCACGCGCCCCCAGGCCCTGGAGGCGCTGGCGGCCGAACTCGGCGAGCGCGCGMGCCCCGTCGCCGCCGACCTCTCCGACAAGGACTCGGTCGAGGGCCTCGTGCCGGCCGCCGAGGCCGCGATCGGTCCGCTGGACATCCTCGTGAACAATGCCGGCATCACCCGGGACAACCTGTTCATGCGCATGAAGGACGAGGAGTGGGAGCAAGTGCTCGCCGTCAACCTCACCGCCGCCTTCCGCCTGTCGCGGGCCGCCGTGAAGGGCATGATGCGCCGCCGCTCCGGGCGGATCGTCAACATCGGCTCGGTGGTCGGCAGCACCGGCAATCCCGGCCAGGGCAACTACGCCGCCGCCAAGGCCGGCCTCGTCGGCATGACCAAGGCGCTCGCCGCCGAGGTCGCCTCGCGGGGAATCACGGTCAACTGCGTCGCCCCGGGCTTCATCAGCTCGCCCATGACCGATGCCCTGAACGAGAAGCAGCGCGAGGGCATCCTGGCCCGCGTGCCCGCCGGGCGGCTCGGTGAGGGCGCCGAGGTGGCGGCGGCCTGCATCTACCTCGCCTCCGCGGAGGCCGGCTACGTCACCGGCCACACGCTGCACGTGAATGGCGGGATGGCGATGTACTAGACCGGCCCCGGACCCGTCGAAACCGCGCCCGAATCACCCCCGCCGACACGCAAGTGCCACACCCATGAAGGGTTTCTGAACGGCCCCTCGCCAGGGCGGGAACCCTGTGCTACCACGCCCCGCAGCCGTACAGGGGGTTGACGGTTCAGCGGGTTTTCAGTCCAAGGCCCCCCGGCGGGGGCATCCCGGCTCACGCGCCGGTTCACCTCGAAGCACGCGCGATCGGACACCGGCCCGTCACAACAAGCCCGCAGGGGCGCGACGCGGCCACGGCACCACCCCGAGAAGACTGACAGACCAAAAGGACGAGGACGGAAGACCGATGAGCGATATCGCTGAGCGCGTGAAGAAGATCGTCGTCGAGCACCTGGGCGTGGAGCCCGAGAAGGTGGTCGAGAGCGCCAACTTCATCGACGACCTCGGTGCCGACAGCCTCGACACGGTCGAGCTGGTGATGGCCTTCGAGGAGGAATTCAACGTCGAGATCCCGGACGACGCGGCCGAGACGATCCAGACGGTGGGCGACGCCGTGAAGTTCCTGGAAAAGAATTCCGCCGCCTAAAGTCGCCGGGTTCGATTTCACGCGGCGCGGGTGAGGCGAAACAGCCCCCGCGCCGTTATGCGTTTCGAGGCTGCGCGCCGCGACGCCCCAGGGCGGACCGGATCCTGCCTCATTCGGTTGTTCAGGATGCGCTCCGGCCCCGCGGGGGCCCCCGGCCGTCGGCGGCGGGGAAGCGCCTCAAGACGGGACGGTTGCGATGCGGCGGGTGGTGGTCACGGGTCTGGGGATGGTCACGCCGCTGGGCAGCGGGGTCGAGCACACCTGGAGCCGGCTGATCGCGGGCGACAGCGGCGCCGGCCCGATCCGCGGCTTCGAATCCGCCGACCTGCCCTGCCGCATCGCGGCCCAGATCCCCTTCGGCGACGGCACCGACGGCACCTTCAACCCCGACGCGGTGATGGAGCCCAAGGAGCAGCGCAAGGTCGATCCGTTCATCGTCTACGCCATGGCGGCGGCCGACGAGGCCCTCAAGGATGCCGGCTGGGCGCCCAAGAGCCACGAGGACCAGTGCGCCACCGGCGTGCTGATCGGCTCCGGCATCGGCGGCATCGGCGGCATCTACGACGCCTCCGTGACCCTCCACGAGAAGGGACCGCGCCGGATCTCGCCGTTCTTCATCCCGGGCCGGATCATCAACCTCGCCTCCGGCCAGGTCTCGATCGCTCACGGCCTGAAGGGGCCGAACAACGCCGTGGTGACGGCCTGCTCCACGGGCGCCCACGCCATCGGCGACGCGAGCCGCCTGATCGCGCTCGGAGACGCCGACGTGATGGTGGCGGGCGGCGCCGAATCGCCGGTGAACCGCCTCTCGATCGCGGGCTTCTCCGCCTGCCGGGCGCTGACCACGGGCTTCAACGACACGCCCGAGAAGGCCTCCCGCCCCTACGATCGCGACCGCGACGGCTTCCTCATGGGCGAGGGCGCCGGCATCGTGGTGCTGGAGGAGTACGCGCACGCCAAGGCCCGCGGCGCGCGGATCTACGCCGAGGTGGTGGGCTACGGCCTCTCGGGCGACGCCTACCACATCACCTCCCCCTCCCCGGACGGCGACGGCGCCTTCCGCTGCATGAGCGCCGCGGTGAAGCGGGCCGGGATCTCACCCGCCGAGATCGGCTACATCAACGCCCACGGCACCTCGACGCCCATGGGCGACGAGCTGGAGCTGAAGGCCGTGGAGCGCCTCCTGGGCGATGCCGCCGCCACCGCCACCATGTCGTCCACCAAGAGCTCGGTGGGCCACCTGCTGGGCGCCGCCGGCTCGGTGGAGGCGATCTTCTCGATCCTCGTCCTGCGCGACAACGTCATCCCGCCGACGCTCAACCTCGACAACCCCTCCGTCCAGACCAAGATCGACCTCGTGCCGTTCGAGGCGAAGCGGAAGCAGGTGGATGTCGTGCTGTCGAACTCGTTCGGGTTTGGTGGGACGAATGCAAGTTTGGTGATGCGGCGGGTGGTGTAAGCGCGTCGCCGTCTCATTTCGTTACGCTCTGCAGGTCTTCTGGAAGATCTTTCCGCCATCTGGCGTACGGAATGCTGCGGCGTTGCTGCAGAAAGCGTCCGTTGCATGAGGACAGGCTGTGCTCGTCCGTGCAGTAGAGTTTAGCACGGGTCTGAAACTCGTCGCGTGTTTGCCAATGCGACGAGCTCCGTCGAGATCGCTGTCTAGCGGGTCGAACGGCCTAGGATTATCCTGAACATCTCGGATCGCGCGCGCCGAGAGCGGTGTTCAGAAAAATACATCCTGACCACGGCTCTTCAGTCGATCAACGTGAGCTTTTCATCGAAAAATTGGTAAAGCATATAGTCCAATATTAATCTGCGTGCAGGATGCTGTCTCTCACCCGGCGATCACGCCTGCGCAAACGCTCATCCTATAATCCGCGACGCTGGTTGCGTGAGACCTACGACACAGGTCCCGCGCTCGCCTCCATCCTGAACTGTTGCGCAGCAACCTCGAAGGAGGGCTCCAGAGATCGCGGTGCTGATTGGACGGCTCCTTCGAGGCCTGTGCTGCGCTCCGGCACCTCAGGATGAGTTCGCGATATGGTGCGCTGTCAGACGCGCCGCGCGCCTCCCGAATAGTCGTCCGGCTACCACCCCCGCCGCTCCGCCTCCCCCGGCACCCGCCCCTGCGGGGTAAGCGTGTGCACCACCTCCGGCAGCGCCTGAGCGAGCTGCGACAGCAGCGTCGCGCGATCCAAACCGGTCTGGCTCTGGAGGGTGTCCACCGTGTCGGGGCCGAGCGCCCGGGCGAGCTGGTCCGGGGCCACCGGGCGGTTGGCGCCGTGGCCGATCCAGGACTCGATCACGTCGCCGAGTCCGCCCTGGCGGAACCGGTCCACGAGCCCGTCGAGGCCGCCGAGATCCCCCTGCCCGTCCGGGGCGGCGCGGCTCGGGGCCGATGCGTCGCCGGGGCCGTCGAGCATGCCGGAGAGATCCGAGAAATCGCCGGGCGGCAGGGACCGGTCTACCGGCCCGCCCGGGCCGCCGTCGCGGCGGCCGCCATACTGGTCGAAGCCGCCGATGTCGCCGTTGTCATCCGGGCGGCGTCCGCCGGCATCGGCGGGGTGCTGGCCGGGATCGCGCCCGTAGGGTCCGGCGCCGCCGGAGCGGTCGGCCTCGGGGCCGGGCTCGCCCTGATGCCCGCGCCCGAAGATGTCGCCGAAGCCGCCGCTGGCGCCCTTGGCGAGCAGCAGCATCAGCAGGGCCTTCACCAGGGGCGACATGCCCCCGGCCCCCTGCTTCTGCCCGCCGAACACCTGACCGAGCACGCCGCCGATCGCCGATTCGAGCAGTCCCATGGCCGTCTCCCCGAGGCCCGAAGGCGAGCCCGGGCAAACAACAATTCGGGACGGGCGCGGGTTGCCTCGCTCAGCGGACCGGAGCGATAAGCGCGGCCTGCGTGGTGGCGGTGGTAGCGTCGGCGGACTCGACGAGGGGCACCGTGGCGGCCGAGAGGATCAGTCCGGCCAGGAACAGGCCCGTGGCGGCTGCGCCGGCGCGGGGGCGCGGCAGGCGAATGGCGCGGCGTTTCGCGGGATGGGGACGTTCGACGGTCCTGGGCATCGCGGCCTCTCCGGGTTCGGGGCGGGCTCCGTGGCCCTGTTGCCGAAGGAACGCCGCCTAGGGGCGCCCCGGTTCCCTGGGCGTTACGCCCGCTTGACGACGCGCCGCCCCAGCGCCCCGAGGATGCAGCCCGCGCAGTAGACCGGCAGGATCAGGCCTGCGCCCTCCAGCCACAGGCCGGGCAGGCCGGGCACGAACCCGGCTAGGGCCGCCGCGGTCAGGAGCCCCGCGACCACGCAGAGCCCCAGGGAGGCGGCGAGCCGGTCCGGCCAGCCGACCAGCGCCCCGACCACGAGGCCGAGTGCGGCCGCCCCGGCGAGTCCGGGCCAGAATCCGACAAGCAGCAGCGTCACGGCCGTGCGGCCTCCCTGCGGGCGCGATGGTGGCGTGCGGATGGGCGCGGCCCGGCGGGTGGGCGCGCGGCGGAGGGGGCTTCTCTCACGGCAGCAGCGCGAAGACGACGGGTCCCGCCGGCCCGTCCGGCCCGGCGCCGACCTGCTCGGGCCGGGCGCCGGCCTGGAGCAGATACTCCACCACCGCCTGGGCGCGCAGCCGCGGCAGGTCGAGGGGCGGCTCCTCCGGGGTCTCGGCGGGCTTCCTCGCCGCCGCCTTGCCGTGCGCGGCCGTCTCCTTCTTGGCCGCATCCGTCTTGGTCGAAGCCGGTTTGCCGGCCTCGGCCCTGTTGTGATCCGGCTTGCCGTGATCCGCTTTGCCCCGCTCCCTGGCGGTGTCCTTCCCGGAGGCGTCGGCCTCGGTTGTGTTGGCCTTGGAGGAACCGGCCTTGGCCACGTCCTTCGCCTCCGCGGCGGGTTTCCCGGGCACCGTGGGCGGTGCCTGCGCGTCCGGCTTGGCGGCGCTGGCGACCTGGGCCGGTGCGACGGCGGGCACGCCCTCCCCCGCGGCCGGTCCGGCGGCCGGCGTCGGAGGCGGCTTGGCCGGGTCGGCCGGTCCCGTGACCGCGATGCGCAGCGACGGGCAGGTCTTGGCCAGGGCGGCGAGGGCGTCGAGGGTCGGGTAGAAGGACGGCGTCRGGACCGCGCCCCCCGTGGGGAAGCGCAGGTCGGCCCCCGCCAGGACGGCGGAGACGTCGGCACGGCAGGTCGCCGGGTCGCGCCGCTCGGCCGCGTCCCGGGCCGTGACATGGGCCTGGGCGGTCCAGCCGGGGGGCAGCGCCTCGGCCAGCYGGTCGGGCGCACGGGCGGCGCCCTCCCGGTAGAGGCTCTCGCCGGTCAGGGTCAGGGCGCGGTCCGAGACCGAGACGGTCCCGTCCGCGAGGTTCGTCACCAGGGGCGCGGTGGCGGCCAGCGCATCCCCGAGATCTGGCGGGGCGCCGTCGGCGAGGCGGGTACGGTCGATGACCGACTCCCGGAACAGGCGCGGGCGCAGGGCGGCCAAGACCCGCTCCCGGGTCGCGGTGTCGGGCATGTGGCCGGTGACGGTGACGGCATCGGCCGTCCGGCGGATCGCCACCCGGTAGGGCGAGAGCGGCCGCGCCGTGAGCGCCACCGTCCCGGCCGCGACGCCCGCGGGCCGGCCGTCGCGCATCAGCGCTGCGGCGTCGGGGATGGCCTGCCCATCGATCGCGTCGCCGGTCACCGAGACCGCCCCGTCCTTGAACTCGACCGCGCCGGACTGGATCAGCTCGGCGAGCTTGAACGCGAAGGCGATGAGGCTCTTCGGGTCGATGGCCGGGTCGAGGCCACGGGCCGCCAGGAGCCGATCCTCCACGGCGCCGCCGGCCGCCGCCTCGGTGGCGGCGTGCAGGGCGGCCTCGCGGTCGGCCGCCGAGGGGGCGAACCCGTCGAGGACGAGGCCCCGGGCCGATTTCTCCAGGGCGAACCGGTACGCCGCCACCCTGGGCGGCAGGATTTCGATCCGCCCGATGCTGAACCCCTCCGGCGGGTCCGAGAGGGCCGCCCGCAGGGCCTCGTAGGCGGGCACGTCGAGGGCCTCGCCGGACAGGCTGAGCACGGTGTCGCTGAGGGCCGCCCGGCCGCCCTTGGCGAGGCCGGAGAGCCGGGTCGCCAGGAACGCGGCCGCGCTGGCGAAATCCGGCGGCGCCCCCCGGGCGGCCCGGGCCGTGTCGTCGAGGCTGGTGCCGGGCTCGAGGGCGCCAGTGATCCGCGCCTCCAGCGCCCGTCGGCCGATCTCCACGGGGCGGCTGCCCTCCAGGGCGATCCGGTTGGGGCCGGTGCGGATCGCGGCCCACTGGAAGGGGGTCGAGGTCTCGACGATGCCCACCTCCGAGATGATGCGACGCGGCCCGTCCAGCGCGGCGAGGCGGGACAGAACGGTGGCCCGCTCGGCGACGTCCGGCGCCTCGCCGGCCGCCCGGAGGTCGCGACCGCTCGCCCCGAGCCGGAGCCAGGGCTCGCCGGTGGCCGTGGCGGTGCCGGCCGCGACGCCCGCGCCCTCGGCTTCGAGCCGCTCGGCGATCCGCGGGGCGGCATAGAGGGACGCGCTCGCCCAGATCAACGCGAGCGCCGGCAGGCCGGCGAGCCAACCGGCGCTACGCAAGCCTTGGGCGAAAAATTCGGGCAACGGCACGATCGCAGGTTGGCACGCCGGTTCGGGCGGATCAGCCCGTGAGAGCACACCGCCTTTCCGGCAGCATGAAGGCCGGACGGTTCCTTTCCGCGTCCCGCGTCGGTGCGCCGCCGGAACCCGCCGGATGCCTCCCGGTTTGTCGGCGACACTCCTGTCCCCGTCCGCGGAGCGTGCCATGCGGTCCATCCTCGCCGCCGCCCTGCTGGTGCCCCTCGCGGTTCCGGCCGCGGCGCAGAGCCTCTCGGCCACCGCCACGGTGCCGAGTTCGGCCTCGCTGGAGCCGATCACGGCGATCGCCAATCCCGGTCAGCTCAGTCTCGGCGGGAGCGCCACCACCGGCCCGTTTCCGACCCTCTCGGCGCAGACCGGCGGCCTCGTGAATGCCGGCCAGCTCAGCCTCGGGGGTGCGGGCGGCGGAGGCGGCCGCATCGGATCCTCGACCGGGGTGGGTCAACTCGGTGCCGCGGCTTCGGGCACGACCGGCGGGGCCGGCGTCACCGGCGCGACGTCGGCCACGCTCGGGACCGCCGGAGCGATCGGCGCGACCGGCACGCGGAACGGCTTCAGCGCCGCGTCGGGTGCGGTGCGCGGGTCGATCTCGGGGAGCGCGCTGTCGTCGATCAGCGGCACGCGGGGCCTCGTGGGCGGCGTGGCCCTTGGCACGGGCCAGACCGCCAACACGGTTCCCTCGACGACCGCCGCCTTTGGTGCGGCCACGGCCGGGTCCGGCTTCGGAAACGGCTCGGGTCTGGCCACCGGCACGAGCACCGGCGCGCTCTCCGGAGCGACGCCCGCCACAGGGGCGACCCTGGCGTCCGGGTCGACCGGTGTCGTCAGTGCGGCCACCAGCACCTCCGGGGCCGTGCCCTCGACGGTCGGCCCGTTCACGCCGTTCGGAGCCGAGACAGCCCTACGTTCCGGTGGAGGTGCGACGGCCGTCGTGCCGGCGGGCGCCGGCGGGATCGGGACCGGCGGAGCCGCGATCGCCGCAGCACCCCAGGTGCTCGACCCGATCCGGTCGGCGAACACCACGCCGTCCGGTGGCGGCGCGGTCGGCGGTGCCGGCATCGGCGGCGCGGCGGCGATACCTGCGGCGGGCTTCCGGCCGAGGCCTGCATCGGCGGCAGCGCGTTCTGAGCCGCGCGAGCGTCCGGAACCCGGCCGAACCGCTGCCGTTCACTCTGTTCCGGCACCTCGGCCGGGACAGGAGGCAGAGATGAACGTCGTTCTGGGCCGCGTCTCGCTCGCGGTCGCTCTCGTTCTGGGGGTCTCGGGCGCCGCCCTGGCACGCGATGCCGGGTCGAAGGCTCACGGTGCCAATACCACGACGGGCCTGCACGGCATCGGCTTCGCCGAGCCGAAGTTCCGCTCGAGCCTGCGTACCGGCAGGGACCAGCCCTACACGTGGCCGGTCAGCGACCGCTATCACCCAGTCTCCCAGCCCTTCTATGGCCGGGCCTATTGAGCCGGACTGACGGCGCTCCGCCGAAGGGATGAATGGCGCGGCGCCGGTGCGTGCCGCACACCAAAATGCAGGCCCATCCCCGACAGCGATGCGGGCAGGAACAGATCCGGCGTGATCCCAGCGGTACGGGGTTCGTCGCCGGATCGCTTCGGAGCCAGGAGCGTGTGATGCATCTGCTGAGCCGGCTCTTCGTCGCAGGCCTGGTGGTCACGCCCCTCTCGGGGCAGGCGGGGGAGTTCGCGCAGACGGCGCCGGTGCCCGGTATGGCCCTGACGCCTCCCGATCCCGGCATGGCCAGCGGGGCTTCCGAGCCCGCGCCATCGCCTGTACCGGGGGCGGCCGCCCCGGCTCAGGCTCAACTCGACCTGACCGCCGATCGCCGGCGGCTGCGGGCTCTGGGTAGCGGCCTCTCTTCGATCGAAGGCCATCTCCCGAACCAGCGCACCGGTCCGCGACACGAGCACGTGGTGCGCGATATCTGCATCGGCTGCTGATCACCCCGCGGATGCCGGGTCGACTATTGCAGCGCGCTCGCCCGTGAATGAGCTCGTATCCAGCGCGGCGAGAGGATGTCGCCGGCCTCGGTGATAATCCAGGGCTGCGCCTCCCCGGTTTCGAGCGCCTGGAGGGCGACCACGAGGGCTTCGCGGACGGTCGCGAAGGGGCGACCCTCCGCGGACCGGCCAGGCGAGCGCCTGGGCCAAACGGTCAGCTCGGCTTCCTTATCGAGATCGGCGGGCGTCATAGGCGGGCCCATGCGGCTCTGCGTTGTGCGGAGTTCTACCGGGCTTCTGTGACGTGGATCTGGCGCGCGTGTTGCCGATTCGTGTCCGCACCGAGATCCACGGCGACGGGCACGCTTGCGCAGCTACGCCAGACGATCCGAGCTCGGGCTGTGAAATTAAATGATGCGATGCAGCAATTTTACTTTGAGAATGCCTTATCGGAAGTTTAGTTCATTTGCATCGAATGCATGGAACTGACGAGGTCCGGCTGAACGGATGCCTCCGGAATTGTCGCGAACACTGCATTACCGTGCTGGACTCACGTTATGATGCAATGCGCAAAACGCATATCGCAACGCACAAATCCGTGGTCTTATGCGCTGGCCGAGCGAATCCTGCGCTCGGCGCTGCGATCGAAACGGAGACGCACCATGCGCACGATTCTCATCCTCGCGTCGGCCGCGCTCACCTCGGCCGCCTTCACGGGCCTCGCTACGGCCGACGAGCGCCTGCACCTGACGCCGCCGCTCTATCGGGACCAGGCTCGGACTGCCCAGCAGGTCCGCGCGATCCACGACCTGACCACGACGCCCCAGCCCGTCTCGGCTCCCGCGGTCCTCGGCCGGACGGTCTCGTCCCTGGGCCGGTCGATGGTTCAGGCCTCCGCGGAGCCGCGCCGCTGAGTCCGCCGCCGGAGATGCGTCGCCCTCGGGCGGCCCCCTCTCCGGCGCTTCTTCAGACAATATGCAGGCTCTGAGCCGCCACCGCGGGGGACACGCCGCGGCGGATCAGGCGCCGGATCCGCGCCTGCTGATCGCGTTCGGCGCTGAGGGCGGTCCCTGCCGCGCGGTAGCCCTCGAACCACAGATGTGCCCACGCATACTGTGTCGCCATCATCAGCAGCACGGCATTCTCGGCCTGCCGCAGACCCAGCCGCAGGCTTTCATCTGCCAAGCGGCCAACCTCCCCGTACATCATGTCCGACTCCGCGTCCGACCACGACCGGTAGCCCATCGCCGGGCTGCCGGCTCACTGACTCTGCGGCCCCTCGGGGATCCGCTCAAGCGGATGCCTCGTCGGTGGCCGCTGGGCTGCCGCGGCTGCCTCTTGAGCTGCGTCCCATCCCTGTTCCATCGCCCTGTGGGCCTCCTCGGCGCCCTGGGGCAACGCGGTGCGGACACGCTCCGCTCCCTGCCTGTGTGCGCCCGAGGGAAGAGCCCCCATCCTTTTGGTCTGCGCCCGCAGAGTGTCGAAACGCCCTCGGGCGTATGCAGCCTGGATCTCGGCCGCTTCGGACAGGGATTGCGCGGCCCCGTGCGTCCGTGGACCGGCGCACGGCCGAGCGACACGTCAGATCTCGGTCTCGCGCCGAACGATCGCATCCTCGCCATTGCCCTTCTGCGCGACGCCAACCTCCGGATCCTCGCCCCGGAGCGTCGCCGGGATATCGAGGCGTTCTGATCTCGGGGTCGGGGCCTCCGGATCGCACGGAGCCGGATCACGGTTCGGCCGGGCTGCGGTTTCGCGTGCGTTGGTCATGGGATCTCCCCTTCCCCCTTGGCAACGCGACGGTCAGTCGGCGGGTCCGGCGTCGGCCTCACGATGGTGGGAGGCGGGATGGAGCGCGCAGCGCTATATGGGAGGCGCGAGCAGGGAGAGTGGCGTGTTCACCGTTAAGGGGATTGATCCGTCCGGGCGCGTCATGACGTTCGCCTGCGGGACTGACGAGCAGGCCATGGAGAAGACCTGGGAGCTGGCCCGGCGCGGCTTCCGCGAGATCACGGTCTCCGACCCGAGGGGCAAAGAGCTGACTGCGGCCGCCTTCGAACGCTCTCTGAACATCGATTGGGAGTGACGCGGTTCGTCGCACGGAACTTCGTGACTGGTCCGTCCCAGCGCTCGCGGGATCCTGGCCAGTGAAGGGAGCATGCGCGTCCGACGGAGGTGCGCCCGCCGAGGGAGGATCGGCCGCCGGCCGGAGACGTCAGATCGCCTCCAATTCGCGTCGGAGGTTCGATCGGCTCGGGTGCGCGGCTTCGGGAACGTCGGTGGCTGCCCCGATCTCTTCCGTCTTGCGCCAGACAGCCCGGCACACGAGGATCTCGTTGCTGGCATCGATGCTCAAGACGAACCTGTCTGGCACGATCTCGGCGTCCGGGAGGGCGATCCGCACGCCCCCGGCGGACCGGTCGTAGACGATGCAGGGCAGGCTTCGGTGCTCATCCACCGAGATGCTGCCGGTCTCATTCAGAAGTGTGCGTGGCGCGCTGCGTCGTTCGAACATCACCGCCTCGGAAACCTGTGCCCGGCAGGATCGGGCTCCCGGGTTCAGGCCGGGTTTGGAAAATGCATCAACTTGTCAGGATGCCGGCGGTCCTGTGGATTTCGTGATCTCGGGTGATCCGCTGGGAGAAGCCGAACGGCATGCGCGTCCCGGCTGCCGGATCGATGCGCGGCGAAGCCGGGAGGCTCGGATCTCCGTCGGAGAGGCCGCGCGCGTGGCGGCCCGTGACGCTAACCGGTGATGACTTCGACGAGGGTGGTGAGAAAGCCCAGGGCGACGGCGCCGATGCCGCTCATGAAGGCGACATCCCAGCCGGCGAATTCCTTCGACTGAGGAGCGCGGAGGAAGGTGAACAGCGTGACGGCCGCTCCGCAGATGACGAGCGCAATGGCCAGATAGATCGGTCGAGACATGGCGTTTCCTCTTCCGCCGGTCTCGCGGCCCTTGAGGGCTCTTGTGCGGATGACTACGACCGGCGTGATCTGTTCAGGCGCATCCGTCTTTAAAACATGACAGACGGCGCGGTAGCGAACAAGACGATAATCTGTTCTGCATTGCGGAACATAAAGTCGGAGCGCCCGCATGATCTGACCTGGGCGCGGGGCTCCAGACGAATCCACCGCGAGAGCTGCCAATTTCGAGGGGCGTTCCTCGCCAGCGCTCCTGAACTCACTCAGTCGACGAAAACGCGGATGCCGTCCGTATTCATGATGTCCCGCTGGTCGGCGCACCATTGCTCCGCGCCCACCGCGGCGATCTCGGCCGCCACGCGCCGACCCTCCTCGGCGATGGCGCTCTGGGTTCGGCGGTGGCCGAGGCTCGCGTCGAGGGCGCGGCGGACCGTCCGGGACAGGCTCTCGGAGACCGTGTCGTCGATGGTGTAGAGTTTGCGGCAGTACAGGACGATACCGGCCTGCGCGCCGACGATCCGCACGAGGCCCTCGATCGTCTCGGTCCGCTTGGCAGCCTTCGGGTCCTCGGCGGCCGAAGCCGCGTCGGGCAACGCTGTTGCAGCCAGCAGGACTGCGAGCAGGGCGTGTCTCATGCGGCGGCACTCCTCCGGTCCGAAGCCGGACCGCGCGTCTGGATCACCGCATGGGACGAGGGCAGCGCCCGCCTGTCGTCACGGTCGTATGCGGGCGATCCCGCGGGAGCACCCGTCAGGTCCGGTCGATCATTTCCGGGCGGCCATCATGTCATGGGTCAGGACGGTCAGCTTGCCGATCAGACTGCTGATATCCGTGCTTTTGCAGGACCATTGCGTGCCGATCGCCTCGCCGTCCGCCGAGACGGAGACGATCGCCACCGAACGCAGCCGACCCTCGCGCGCCAGCGCCAGCTGATCCTGCAGCACGGCGATAATCGAAGCCGTGTCCTCGTCCGCGATCGTGGGCGCGATGTGCGCCGGGAACGGCACGACCGAACTCGTCATCGTCTGCTCTCGCTTCATCTCGCCGAACCCCTCGGTAACATCTCCGGGCTTCGGCGTGCGCATCTGCTTTGTGCAGAGTGTGGCAGCTTGTCCGTGTCCTGCGATGTCGTGGACAGATGTGGCGGCGATGCAACGATTCCGGTCAGGTCCGGCACGGCCATGCCGCAGGCCTTCCGCGCTCCGGTATTTGCGGATCGCGGCCGGGTGATGCGGCAGACTGTATGGGTGATGCGCGGTCGGTCTTCAGGGAGGCGCCCTGCGCGGGGCGCCCCCGGAGGCGTTCCGCTCAGGCGGCCTTACGGCCCTTGCGCTCGCGCTCGGCCATGGCGCCGGGCTGGCCCAGGCCGATCGCCTTGGCGAGGGCGGAGCGCTGTTCGGCGTAGCTCGGGGCAACCATCGGGTAATCGGCCGGCAGGCCGTAGCGGTCGCGATAGCTGCGCGGGTCGAGGCCGTGGCTGGTCAGGTGGCGCTTGAGCGTCTTGTAGGTCTTGCCGTCGATGAAGCTGACAATACCGTCCTGCCGGACCGACTTGCGGATCTGGGCCGCACTTGGCTTCTCAACATCGGCCGGGGATGCTGTCCCGGACTCCGCCGTCAGCGTCCCGGCGACGAGCCCGCTGATCGCACCGTGCACCCGCGCGATCAGAGCCGGCAATTCGGCGGCCGGGACCGGATTGTTCGACACGTAGGCGGCGACGATATCGCCCGCCAGCTCGATGAAGTTGGAGTTGGGCCCTGTGGTTTCTTCTCTCACTGTAAGGTTCCTAGTGTGCCCCTCACAGGGGATTTGCTACCTTTGCGCGCTGAATGCAAGTTACAAAAGCGCTCGGCGGCCGGAATCTCGCGCGTGATTGGTGCGCTCGCTTCGGACGATCGACGGGGATTTCTGGGCGTGCGCGGCGGAAAACTTCCAGCCGCAGCTGCGGCGGTCCTATCAACTGCAGTAGTGTTTTCGCAGCGCGAAACGATCAGAAGCTGAATCTGACGATTTTTGCCGGGCTGCCGGCGAGGGCCGGTCGTTCCATCATCCTCTGCGGTGACGCGGCTGACTTGCCATGGCATGGCGCGTCGATGCTGATGCTCGCGCTTCTCCTCATCCTCCTGGCCGTTGTGACGGCGATGATCGTCCTGCGGCGATGGACCGGGCGCTTGGCCTCTCTGGCAACGCTTTTGGCAGGGGCGATCATGGCGCTGTGGCTGGCCGAGGTCGGGCTGTTGCCGGGATCTCAGGGGCCGCTGACAGAGCATCGTCCCCTCGTCCCCGGGCTTGACCGGTAACGGTTCGGTAAGCGTCCCGGCGCGAGCATTGATCATGCCCACACTCTCCGCCCCGCGCCTGCTCACATTCCTGGTGTCGGCCGTGTTGATCGGCCTTGCCATCGCCAGTCTTTACACGCGCATTCCCATGGTCGGGCGTACGGTCGTGGCGCACCGGCAGTGGTTCTTTATCGGCGCCTATGTCCTCCTCGCCCTTGGGGTGACCACCCGCAGCCTGTAGGGGGACGAGCCGTCGGTCCAGTCGCGATCGCTGTCCGCGCGGGGGAGACCGGAATGGCTTTGAAGACCACCTATCTCGTGCAGCCCTTCGAGCTGCATCGGAACCGCCTGCGGCCCGCGCGCCAGGAGCCCGCGCAGAGCGAGTTCGGCGCCCTCAAGAAGGCGGAGGCCCTGGCCGCCCGGATGCCGGGCGCGGCGGCCCTCAAAGTCGTCGCCGACGACGAGACCGGTGAGCTCGAGGGCGTGACCATCCTCGGCCAGTTCGGGACCGTCCCGGAGGATTTCGCCGAGACGCTCCTGGGCTCCTGAGCGCATCCGCGGCCGCGTCTCAAGGTGCGACACGGGGGACGCCGGATTGCGGTCCGCGGGAAACTACGTAGAAACAACGGAGACCGAATCTTGCGAGCCCCCTGCTCGCCGAGCCCGCATCCGTGCCCCGCTATTTCATCGATCTCCACGACGGCGCCAACCTGGTGCGCGACCGGGACGGCTTCGATCTTCCGGACCTCGCTGCCGCGCGGGCTCAGGCCGTTCGCATCCTGACCCGGTTGGCGCAGGGGTTGACCGATCCGATGGAGCGGCAGGATTACGTGATCGCCGTGCGCGACGAGCAGGGCACCGTTCGCCTGCGCCTTCGCCTCTCCTACGATGTCGAGGCCGGCTGACGGAGCGGCCGTCGCACGCGGCGTGGAGAGCGTCGCGCCCCGCCGCGTTGACCGGGGCTGGCACGGCGCAGGGCCGGGGGAGATCGCATGGGACAGTCAACAGGTCTGGTCGGCCCGCTCGTGGCGGCCCTGATGGTGCTCTGCCCTGCGGGCTTGGCGACGGCCCAGACCGCGCCGCCGCCGCAGGTCGGCTCCGCCACGGCGACGGCGGACAACGCCGTGCTGCTGACGGTCTTCCTGCGCCACGATCAGTCCCGCCCCCTGGCGGAGCTGAACGCGCAGCTCGCCAAGCAGGGCTTCTACAAGGCCTTCCCGCCTCCGGGCATCGAGGTGGTCTCCTGGAACGTCGTGATGGGGATCGGGCAGATCATCGTCCTGCGCCTGCCCGCGTCCCGCCTGCGCGAGGTCAACCGCGTCCTCGAGGACACGGCCTGGGGGGCGTACCGCACCGAATTCTACCCGACCTACGATTACAGGGCCGTGGGCCTCGGCGAGCACGAGAAGGCGCGCTGAGCGCCCCCGCGGGCTCAGACGAAGTGCGCCGGCAGCGACAGGCCCTGCGCGTACAGGGTCAACGCGATGGCGCCGCCCATCAGGGTGGCCGCCAGGGTGATGCGGTTGGTCCAGCTCATCGTCGATCTCCTTCGGTTCGCGACTGTGTTCGCGGTGTGGAGATGAGATAAGCCCAAGCTTTCGCGGCGCGCGTGTTCCGCGACACATCAGAGGGCGGCCGCGTGGCCGGGCTGCTGCGTGCCCAGGATCAGCGCCGCATCCCACAGGCAGGGCTGGCCGAGCCGCTTGGCCTCGTACATCGCCGCGTCGGCCCGCTCCGTCAGGCCCTGCGCCCGGGTGGCGTTCAGCGGGGCGCAGGCCACGCCGATCGCCGCGCCGATGCGGATCGGCGATCCCGCCCCGAGATCGTAGGGCTCGGCGAGGCGCGCCTGGAGGTTCAGGGCGAAGCCGAGCGCGGGTGCCGGCGCCGCGTTGCTCAGGAGGATGGTGAACTCGTCGCCCCCGAGCCGCGCGGCGATGTCCCCCTCCCCCAGGCCCTCCCGCAGGCGATCGGCCAGTTGCCGCAGCAGCGCGTCGCCCACGGCGTGGCCGTAGCGGTCGTTCACCGGCTTGAAGCCGTCGAGGTCGACGCACAGCAGCGCGCAGGCCGCGCGATCGAGGGTCGCCAGCGCCCGGTCGAGGCGGGCCGCGAACAGGTAGCGGTTCGGCAATCCGGTGAGCGGGTCGTGGTGGGCCATGTAGCGCAGGAGCGCCTCCGCCCGGCGGCACTCGGTCACGTCCTCCCACAGGACGGTCCAGCCGCCCTTCGCCTGCGGGTGCAGTGTGATCGCGATCTGGCGCCCGTCCGGAAGCACCTGCACGACCGCATCGGCCGTGCCCCGGGCGAGGAGCCGCCGGCGCGCCGCCCAGAGGCCGGAGGGAGCCCCGTCGGCTCCGGCGAGTCCCGTCGCGCCCACGTCCCGGGCATGCAGGCCGGGCCTGACCCGGTCCGCGCCCGGGCCGAACAGGCGCCGGAAGCCGTCATTCACGAACAGCAGCCGGTCGGCGGCATCGAATACGCAGAGGCCGTGCGGGAGCGCGTCCAGCGCCTGGACGATTCCGGCGCCGAGCTGGCGCGTGCGGCCGAGCCCGTCCTGCCGCCGGTCGCGGACCGCCTGGCGATGGCGCCGCGCCCGCTTCATCGCCGCCCAGTCCGCCCGCGCCGCCATGGCCATTCCCCCGAAGAGCCCGACATCGGCGGTCGCACGACCAACGGATCGGCGGCCCGGAAATTAATCCCGGTTCCTGATAGAATGGGATTCCTTTCGCCAACCTTGACGAAAGGACCATGCGTTGAACGATCCTTTGCGCGCCCGCCCTGCCCGCACGTCGAGGCGCCGGCTGCCCGCCGCCTCGACCGTCGACGGCCCGGGTCCGACGACCCGGGGTCGGATCACGGCGTGGCATGCACGCCGTGATGGCCGTCGAGCACCGTGTCGCTGGTCGGGACCGTCTCGGCGACGGCCTCGGCGCGGCGGATGTCCGGGGCGGTCGCCTCGGCCACGAAGGCCGCCACCGCCTCGGTCAGGGGAAGGGTGCGGGTCTGCTGGCTGCCCAGCCGCCGGATCGAGACCGTCCGCTCCTCCGCCTCGCGCTTTCCGAGGGCCAGCAGCACCGGCACCTTGGCGAGGGAATGCTCGCGGACCTTGTAGTTGATCTTCTCGTTGCGCAGATCCGCCTCCACCCGCAGGCCCGCGCGCTCCAGGGCGCGGATGACGTCCCGGGCGTACGGATCGGCCTCGCCGGTGATCGTCGCCACCACCACCTGCACGGGCGCCAGCCAGAGGGGGAAGTGGCCGGCGAAATGCTCGATCAGGATGCCGGTGAAGCGCTCCATCGAGCCGCAGATCGCCCGGTGGACCATCACGGGCGGCTTCCTTGCGCCGTCGGCGTCGATGTAGAAGGCGCCGAACCGCTCGGGCAGGTTGAAGTCCACCTGCGTGGTCCCGCATTGCCAGTCGCGGCCGATCGCGTCGCGCAGCACGTACTCGAATTTGGGCCCGTAGAACGCGCCCTCCCCCGGGTTGACCGCGGTCCTGATCCGTCCGGCCGACTGCTCCTCGATCTGCGCCAGCACGCGGGTCATCACGTCCTCGGCGTGGTCCCAGAGGGCGTCGGAGCCGACGCGCTTCTCGGGGCGCGTCGAGAGCTTCACGACGATCTGGTCGAAGCCGAAATCCGCGTAGGTTGAGAGGATCAGGTCGTTGATCTTCAGGCACTCGTCGGCGAGCTGGTCCTCGGTGCAGAAGACGTGGGCGTCGTCCTGCGTGAAGCCGCGCACGCGCATCAGCCCGTGCATGGCGCCGGACGGCTCGTAGCGGTGGACCACGCCGAACTCGGCCATGCGCAGGGGCAGGTCGCGGTAGGATTTTAGCCCGTGCTTGAAGATCTGCACGTGGCCCGGGCAGTTCATCGGCTTGAGGGCGAACCAGCGCTTGTCCTCGGCCTCCTCGCCGGCCGACTGCGCGGCGAACATGTTCTCCCGGTACCAGCCCCAGTGGCCGGAGGTCTCCCACAGGGCCTTGTCGAGGATCTGCGGGGCGTTCACCTCGGCGTAGTCGCCGCGCAGGCGGCGGCGCATGTAGGCGATCAGCTCCTGGAAGATCGTCCAGCCCTTGGCGTGCCAGAAGACGACGCCCGGCCCCTCCTCCTGGAAGTGGAACAGGTCCATCTCGCGGCCGAGGCGGCGGTGGTCGCGACGCTCGGCCTCCTCCAGACGGTGCAGGTAATCGTCGAGATCGGCCTGGGAGGCCCAGGCGGTCCCGTAGATGCGGGTCAGCATCGGGTTGTTCGAATCGCCCCGCCAGTAGGCGCCCGCGACCTTCATCAGCTTGAACGCGGTGCCGACCTTGGCGGTCGAGGTCATGTGCGGGCCGCGGCAGAGGTCGAACCAGTCACCCTGGCGGTAGATCTTCAGATCCTCGCCCGGCGGGATCGCGTCGACCAGCTCGACCTTGAATTTTTCGTCTTTGCCGGCGAACAGCGCCCGCACGTCCGCGCGCGTCCAGACTTCCTTGGTGAAGGGCGCATCGCGCGAGATAATCTCGCGCATCTTCGCCTCGATCTTCGGGAAGTCGTCGGGCGTGAACGGGGTCTCACGGTAGAAGTCGTAGTAGAAGCCGTTCTCGATCACCGGGCCGATCGTGACCTGCGTGTCCGGCCAGAGCGCCTGCACGGCCTCGGCGAGCACGTGGGCGCAATCGTGGCGGATCAGCTCCAGGCTGCGCGGGTCCGTCCGGTCGAGGAACTCGATGCGGGCGTCGCGGGCGATCGGGTCGTCGAGGTCGGCGACCGTGCCGTCGAGCGCCATGGCGACGGTCCGCTTGGCCAGCGACTTGGCGATGCCCTCGACCACGGCGCGGCCGGTGGTGCCGGCGGCGATCTCCCGCGTGTTGCCGTCGGGGAAGGTGAGAATCGGCATGGTTCAGGCTCTCCAGGCTCAGTCCTGCATACGCGGCAGGTAAGCGTCTTCGGGGTCCGTCTTGCGGGTCCGTCTTCGGGGGAGCGGCCGTGTAGACCGATTTTCCGGGCGAGGGAACAACGGTGCGGCGCATCTCCGCGCATCCCTGCCCCATCCGGCCTGCCCCGGCCTGTCCTCGGACATGGGTGATCGTCCCCGCGCGCCTGTTGCGCCGGGGGCRTGGCCCAGGTGACGCGACGAGGGACGCGGGACGCCGCGGGAACCCTGTGTCGGCCATGATACGCGCGGGATCCGATCCCCGCGGCGCCCCGCGGCATCGACCGGGCGCCTCCCCCGGCCGGTGCCGTCTGTCTCGTCGCGGCGTCTTGCCGGCGCCCCGGTCCTGCGACTCCGTTTCAGCGGTCACCGGCGAGGCGCACGCACCTCCGGAACCCGCATCACCGCCGTGGCCTTCCAGCCGYYSCCCGCCTCGTAGTGGGCGGGTCCGCAGGTCGCTCAGGGTCGGCCCAGAGAGGGGTCGGCGCGGGGGGCATTTCCTCCACCCCGCCGGGCTGACTGCCGCCCGGTCTCACGCCCGCCTCCGAGACACGCCCCGCACCGGTCRCGCCGCCCGGGGCGATGGCGGCTGAGAGCCACCGACGCGGGCGCCGCCCCGTCCCCGGATCCGCCCGGTCAGCCACCGCACGGACCCCCGAAGGACGCCCCGGGATCGCTCCCGAAGCGCCGTGGACAGGTCAGGGCTTATGGGCACAAAATAGGAACATTGTCAAGATCCCTGCGCCGCGGGACGCCGCGACGCGTGCGGGTCAGGCGCGGGTCCCCTCGCCCGTGCGGGCCGCGCTGGTCACGCATTCGAGTCGGACACGGGCGCTGGCGGCGGAGCGCGACGCGCCCCCTCTCCCGTGCGGGAGAGGGTTGGGGTGAGGGGCACGACGCGTCAGGATCGAGCACGCGGTCGACAGGCAAGTCCGTCGCGCTTTCTGCGGAGGCCGCCCATCCCTCACCCTGTCCCTCTCCTGCACGGGAGAGGAGACCCGCGCCTGGTCCTCAAGCCGCGTTGCCGCGGCGGATGTGGGAATCCGTTAGTCCGCACGGGAGCGGCGATCCGCATTCGGACGACGGACCGGACAACCGGCCCGCCGGCGGGGGCGACACGGGTTGGCGGACGGGCATCCGGGCGCGGGACGGGATGCGCGGCGGGCAGCGTCCCGCTCGACCGCGTTCGCGGGCGCCCGCACCGTCCTCCGGGCGCCCGTCCGTCGGGTCAGCACACCGCCCGCGCGGCTTCGCGCACCTGCCGGGTCGCCCCGTCGACCCGCTCGCTCGCCCGGGCGATCGCCTCCATGCCGCTCGCGATCGTCGCGACGCCCTGAGCGGCGGTCTGCATGCTGCCCGACATCTCGCGGGTGACCGCCGATTGCTCCTCCACCGCGGCCGCGATCGCCCCGGAGACCTCATCGAGGGACTGGATCGTCGCCTGGATCGACCCGATGGCGGCGACGGCCTCGCGCGTGGCCGCCTGCGTCGCGACGATCTGCCCGCGAATCTGATCGGTCGCCCGGGCGGTCTGCTCGGCGAGCGCCTTGACCTCCGCGGCGACCACGGCGAAGCCCTTGCCGGCCGCGCCGGCCCGCGCCGCCTCGATGGTGGCGTTGAGCGCCAGCAGGTTGGTCTGCCCGGCGATGCCCTGGATCAGGGTCACGACGTCGCCGATCTGGGCGGCTTGTCCGCTCAACCCCGCCACGATGGCGCCGGTGTGCCGGGCCTGCTCGACCGCCGCGCCGGCCATGCGCGCGGCGTGGCTGACCTGCTGGCTGATCTCGCCGACCGAGGCCGACAATTCCTCCGCGCCCGAGGCGACGGACTGGATGTCGCTGGAGACATGGCCCGTCGTCGCGACCGCCGTGACCGTCTGCCGGGTCACGTCCTCGACGGCCGTGCCGATCGCATCGAGGTCCGCGCCGATCGCCCGCTGCGCCTCGACCCGCCGCTGGCGGTCCCGGACCTGCGCCGTGATGTCGGACGCGAACTTCACGACCTTCAGGACGCGCCCGTCGACGTCCAGGATCGGGTTGTAGGTCGCCTGGAGCCAGACGTCGCGGCCGTCCTTGGCCACGCGCCGGAACTCGCCGGCGGTGAATTCGCCCCGCCCGAGCCGATCCCAGAACGCCCCGTAGGCCTCGCCGGTCCGCTCGGCCGCCTCCACGAACAGGCTGTGATGCTGCCCCTGGATCTCGTTGCGGCGGTAGCCCATCGTGTCGAGGAAATTGACGTTGGCCTCCAGGATCGTGCCAATCGGATCGAAGGCGATCACGGCCTGCGAGCGGTGCAGGGCGGCGATCTGGCCGCTCAGGTTCAGGGCTTCCGCCTTCAGGGCCGTGATGTCGCTGGCGACCGCCACGACCTTCTCGATCCGACCGCCGCGCCCGACGACCGGGACGTAGCTGCCCTGGATCCAGACCTCGCGCCCATCCTGGGCGACGCGCAGGAATTCGCCGCTGCGGGCCTGACCCCGCCCGAGATCGTCCCAGAGTTCGCGATCGGCGGTCCCGCCGCGATGACGGGCCGGGACGAAGAGACTGTGATGACAGCCCTGCACCTCGGACAGGCCGTAGCCCATAAGAGCCAGGAACGGGCCGTTGGCGGAGAGAACCGTCCCGTCCGTCCCGAACTCGACCTTGGCTTGGACGCGATCCAGGGCGTCGAGCAGGAGACGCTCCAGACGCGGGCGAACAGTCAGCATTGCAGGATCCCGGGGTCGGTGTCGGCGGCGGTGAAATCTGACGTTTTATTCAGATGACGCCAATATCGGTATTTTATATTGATTAAAGAATCACAAACAGGCCTTATTTCGCAATAATAATATTGACTTCGCATAATTTATAATACTGAACGTCACCCTATAAACATTCGGTTTCTCTGGATCCTCTTGCGTGAGAATAAGCGGTCCGGTTACTGGTATCTGCGAAGCGCCCAATGCGATTTCGTAGACGGCATTCGGAGTTCAGAGCCGACCGGCATGACGACAGTTCAGGCGGCCCTCGATCCGCGCATCTGGCGGCCCCAGGCGCAGTTCTCGGCCAGCATCGCCTCGCCGACCCAGCTCAAGCGGTTCAACGACACCGGCGGCATCGCGGTCCATCTGGATGTCATGCGCGAGACGCGGCCGGACATCGCGATCTCCGGCAGTCAGAGCGAGACCCTGAGCGTCTGGGAAACGCGCTCGTCGAGCGGCTTCGTCACCAAGCCGAAATTCGTGGCCGGGCTCGTGACGATCCGCTTCGTCACGCGCGGCCACGTCGTCTCGTCACGCCGAACCGGCGATCTTCTGGCCTCGACCGCCATCGCGACCCTGACGGGCTTCGAGGAGCTGCACGAGGTTCACGCCTCGCCCGCGGTGAGCGCCGTGAGCGCCACGATCGCGGCGGCCACGCTCGCCGCGGCCAACACGGCGCTGACGGGCAGCGATCAGCCGGGCCTGCCGGCCCTGGCGCCGATCGCCGAGATGACGCGGCCCGGCATGGGGGCGCTGTTCTGCACGATCCGGCTGATCCAGGGCCGCATCCAGGGGCTCGATCGGCGCGCCGATCTGGTCCTGCCCCTCCTCGAGGAGGTCATGAGCTACCAGCTGCTCTCGACCTGGCCGAAGCGCGCCGACGGGATTCCGGCGCCGCCGCCGGATGTCGCCTCGCGCCGTCTCCGGCGCGCCATCGACTACATCGAGGCCCATCTCGCGACGGCCCTGACCCTGGCCGACGTGGCGACGGCGGCCGGGATCGGCGTCCGCTCGCTCCAGAACACGTTCCGGACGGAGCTGGGACGGACGCCGGTTCAGTTCATCATCGACCGGCGCCTGGCGCGCGCCCATGCGGATCTCCTCGCCGACACGGGCGCGCGCCGGTCGATCGCCGAGATCGCGCGGTGCTGGGGGTTCGTCCACATGAGCGACTTCGGGCAGCGCTATCGCCGGCTCCACGGATGCACGCCCTCCGAGACGCGCCGGCAGGCGCAGCGCGGGCACTGAGCGCGGGCGATGGCGGACCCGCGGGGGCGCCCCGCCCGTTCCGAACCTCCGACGCGCGCGCTACGCGACCTCCGCGAGCGCGCCGAACAGCGACAGCACCACCGGCCGCCGGTCGAGGTTGTAGATGGCGGCTTCCCGGGCGACACGGCCGAACCGGTCGGCGACCTCCACCAGGGCGGCGAGACGGGCCGGCGGCTCGCCCCGGCGGCGGTCGAGCTCGGCCGAGACGAAGCGCAGCACCGCGTCCTGGGCGGCCTCGAACCGCGCCTCCGCGTCCCGGCCCGCCAGGGTCTCGGCGAGCTTCAGGACCCGGCCCCAGTCGGGGTCGCGCGCCCGCGCCAGCAGGGTCTCGACCTCGGCCACGAGGCCGGCCGTGACCGGGTCGAGCATCGCCAGCGCCCGGGCGACCGAGCCCTCGCAGGGGGCCAGGGCGCGGGCCAGGGCCGATTCGTCGGGCTGCGGGAAGGGTGGGGGCAGGGCGCGCACCACGCGCGCGACGTCCTCGGGCGCCAGGGGGCGCAGCGTCAGCGCCCGGCAGCGGGAGCGGATCGTCGGCAGCAGCCGGCCGGGCTGGTGGGACAGGATCAGGAACAGGGCGCGGGGCGGCGGCTCCTCCAGCACCTTGAGCAGGGCGTTGGCGGCGTTGGCATTCAGGTCCTCGGCACTGTCGAGGATGCAGACCCGCCAGCCGGAATCCGTGGCCGTCGATGCGAACAGGTCCAGCGCCCGGCGGACCATGTCGACCGAGATCTTGGTCGGCAGGGCCTTGGCGCCGGGGGATCGATGGCGGCGCAGGACCACGAGATTGGGATGCGACAGGCCCGCGACCTTGCCGGTCACGGGGTCGCCCGCCGGCACGTCGAGCCCGGCCGGCCCCCCGCCCCCAGGATGGGCGAGCAGGCGGCGGGCGACCCGGTAGGCGAGCGTCGCCTTGCCGATGCCGGGGGCGCCGCCGATCAGCCAGGCATGGTGCAGGCGCCCCGCGGCGATCGCCGCCGCGAAGGCCGCGGCCGCCGCCCCGTGGCCGACGAGGCCCAGGGTCTCCCGCGGGCGCGGGATGCCGGGCAGGTCCCCGGGCTCGACGTCGTCGGCGGCGCGGTCGATGGGCTTCATGGCGCGTCCCTGCGGGCTCTCGTCCGACTGGCGGGCTCGGGGGTGCTGCTTACAGGCCCCGACGGGCGGCGCCCAGCGGCCCCGGTCGCGGGGCGACAGGACGGGGGCAGGCACCCCCTCACGCCGCGTCGCCGCGGCTCCCCGTCCCTCCTCCTGCCTCGGCCATCAGGTCCGGCAGGCGGGCCGCGACGGCCGCGCGGATCGCGGCCTCGACCGAATCGGGATCGCGGGCCGCGTCGATCACCGCGCAGCGCTCCGGCTCGGCCCGGGCGATCGCCAGGAAGGCGTCCCGCAGGCGGGTGTGGAAGTCGAGGGATTCGGCCTCGAACCGGTCGGCCGCTTGACCCGCCCCCTGCCCGGCCCCCCGCGCGACCGCACGGGCGAGGCCGGTCTCGGGGGGCAGGTCGAGGATCAGGGTCAGGTCGGGCCGGGTCGGGCCGACCACGACCCGCTCCAGGGCGCCCACGAGCCCCGGATCGAGGCCGCCGGCGGCCCCCTGATAGGCCCGGGTCGAGTCGATGAAGCGGYCGCACAGCACCGTCTCGCCCCGCTGGAGCGCCGGGCGGATCAGCCGGTCGAGGTGGTCGATCCGGGCGGCGCTGAACAGCAGCGCCTCCGCGAAGGGGCCGTGGGGCTTGGCCACGCCGGACAGCAGCGCCGCGCGGATCTCCTCCGCCCGGGGCGAGCCGCCGGGCTCGCGGGTCACGCACACGGCGCGGCCGGAGCGGACGCGCAGGGTCGCGGCGAGGCGGGCGATCTGGGTCGACTTGCCGGCCCCCTCCCCGCCCTCGAAGGTGACGAAGGCGCCCCGCGCCTGCGCGGATTCCCCGGCGGACGGCACGGTCACGGGCCTCCGGTCACGACGGGTTGGCCGCCTTGTCGCTGCCTTTGCCGGCCCGGTCGAGGGCCTTGCGCACGAGGCCGGTGCCGAATTCCAGCGCCGCATCCATCGCCCGCTGCGGCAGCGTGCCTTGCTCCACCGCGGCGCCGGCATAGAGCGGCTGATCGAGGGCGACCGTGTCGCCCCGCTGGACGCGCAGGACGCCGACCCGCTGGCCCTCCTCCACCGGGGCGACGAGCGGCCCGGTATAGATCGCCTTGGCGCTCACCCGGTCGCTGGAACCGCGGGGCAGCAGCACCCGCACCGGCTTCTTGGCCACCAGCGGCACCGAGCCCGACTGGCCGCCGAACACCGAGGCCTCGGCGACCGTCTCGCCGGGCGCGAAGATCTGCCGGGGCTCGAACGCGCGAAAACCCCATTCCATCAGCTTGCGCGCCTCGGAGGCGCGGTCCCGGGCGGTCTTGAGCCCCGAGACCACCAGCACGAGCCGCTGGCCGTTCTGCACCGCCGAGCCCGTGAGCGCGTAGCCGGATTCCTCCAGGTAGCCGGTCTTGAGCCCGTCCGCGCCGATATCGAGGGCGAGCAGCGGGTTGCGGTTCTGCTGGCGGATCTTGTTCCAGGTGAACTCCTTCTCGGAGAAGATCTTGTAGTAGTCCGGGTAGGTCTCGATGATGTGGAGGGCGAGCTTGGCCATGTCCCGGGCCGTGACCTTCTGGTCGGGCGCCGAGTAGCCGGTGGCGTTGCGGAAGGTCGAGTTCGTCAGCCCGATCTCCTTGGCGCGCTGGTTCATCAGGCCGGCGAAGGCCTCCTCGGACCCGGCCATGTTCTCCGCGATGGTGATGGCCGCGTCGTTGCCCGACTGCACGATCAGGCCGCGCAGCAGGTCCGCCATCTTGATGCGGCTGTTGACCTGCGCGAACATCGACGAGCCGCCGCCCCCCGCGCCGCCGCGCTTCCACGCGTCCTCGGTGACGGTGAACTCCGTGTCCATCGACAGGCGCCCGGATTTCAGCGCCTCGAACACGATGTCGGTGGTCATCAGCTTGGCCATGCTGGCCGGCGAGAACCGCTCGTCGGCGGCCTTCTCGAACAGGACCGAGCCGGAATCGGCGTCGATCAGGATCGCGTGCGGGGCCGCGGTCTGGAAGCTCTGCGCGGCGGCGGCGGCGAGGCCGGCGCCCAGCGCGCAGGCGGCCGCGAGGAGGGTGAGAAGGGGTCTGCGCATCACCGTTCCGTCCCGCGCCTGCCGTCGGGCCGGAAGCGTTCCGGCCGTATCCCAATAACAAGCGTGACCATATTACGGTTTCGGCTGCGGATCGAACGCGAAATGCCGCATCGGCGGCCGGATCCTCCGAGGGGCCGGCCTCAGTAGATCCCGGCGAGGCGGGCGTGCTGCCCCCCGGCGGCCTTCACAGCAGGCGCCTTCACCGCGGGTGCCTTGGCGGCCGCCGTCTTCGTCGGCACGGCGCCGGCGGTCGCGCCGCCCTTGGCACCGGCCGCCTTGGCCGGCACCGCGGCGAGGCGCGCCATGGCGAGCTTGGCCGCGACCGGCATCGCCACGGGGGGCGCCGAGGGGCGCGCGGATGGGGGCACGGAGGGACCCTGGGCGAGCTTCGTCGGGCCGGGTGCCGCAATCCCCCGGCCGTGGACCTCGGCGAGCGCCGGACGGGCCGCCGGCCCGGGTTTCGGGGTGAACTTTCCGGCGGCAAGACCGTGCGCCGGCGGCGGGGCCGGGGCGAGGGCCTGGGCGAGGCTTGGGTTGAGACCCGCGACCTTCAGGTTCCCGGCCGCGAGGCCGCCGCCCCTGGCGGCGGTCTGGACGGGGGCGGGCCGGAACTCCCGCACCCGGGGGGCGGTGGGC
>NZ_JBFUGA010000080.1:0-27403 GCF_056403155.1 Methylobacterium sp. P3_A11 | reverse complement strand
ATGTATCCCGGCGCCTCGGCCGAGGTGGTGGAATCCACGGTCGCACAGCCCATCGAGTCGCAGGTCGTGGGCGTCGACAAGCTGCTCTACATGAAGAGCGTCAGCGGCAACGACGGCAGCTACACGCTCACCGGATCCTTCGAACTCGGCACCGATCCGGACATCAACGCCGTCAACGTCAACAACCGGGTCCAGATCGCCCTGGCGAAGCTGCCCGAGGACGTCCGCAAGCAGGGCGTCACGGTCAAGAAGAAGTCCTCCGCGCTGCTGGGCGTGCTGGCGGTCTACTCGCCCAAGGCCATGCAGGATCCCCTGTTCATCTCGAACTATGTCACGATCAATCTGCTCGACCGCATCAAGAGCACGCCCGGGGTCGGAGATGCGACCCTGTGGGGGCCGCAGGATTACGCGATGCGGGCCTGGGTCCGGACCGACCAGCTCACGGGCCTCAACCTGACTGCGAGCGACGTGATCGAAGCGATCCGGGCGCAGAACGTGCAGGCGCCCGTGGGGCGGATCGGCGCCCGCCCGATCTCCGACGAGCAGCAGCTCCAGCTCACCATCCAGACGCAGGGGCGTCTGAGTTCCGCGGAGCAGTTCCGCGATGTGATCCTGCGGACGAACCCGGACGGGTCCGTTCTGCGCCTGGGCGATGTCGCCCGGATCGACCTCGGCGCGGCCAATCTCGACCGGGAAACCCGGTTGAACGGCAGCCCCGCCACGGTGGTGGCGATCTACCAGTCGCCCGGTGCGAACGCCCTTACGACCCTGAAGGAGGTCGAGAAGCGGGTCGGCGCGCTGGCCAAGTCCTTTCCCGAAGGCCTCGCCTGGAAGGTCACCTATGATCCGACGACCTTCATCACCGAGACGGTGCGCGAGGTCCGCAAGACCCTGCTCGAGGCCTTCGTGCTCGTCGTCGTCGTGGTGTTCCTGTTTCTCGGCAGCCTCCGCGCGACGCTCATCCCGACGCTGGCCGTGCCTGTCAGCCTGATCGGGACTTTCATCGCCCTCAAGGCGGTGGGCTACTCGGCCAACTCCGTCTCGCTCCTCGCCCTGGTTCTCGCCATCGGCATCGTCGTCGACGACGCCATCGTGGTCGTCGAGAACGTCGAGCGCGTGATGGAGGAGCATCCCGAACTCTCCCCGCGGGAGGCCACCAAGCAGGCGATGGCCGAGATCACCGCGCCGATCATCGCCATCACCCTCGTCCTGCTCTCGGTCTTCGTGCCGGTCGCCTTCGTGCCCGGCATCTCGGGCGAGCTCTTCCGGCAGTTCGCGGTGGCCGTCGCGGTCGCGATGCTGATCTCGGCGGTCAACGCGCTGACCCTGTCGCCCGCGCTCTGCGGCGTGCTGCTGCGCCCCCATCACGGCCCCCGCCGCGGCATCATGGGCGTGATCATGCGGGCGATCGACTGGGTGCGCGACGGCTACGGCGCGGTGGTGGCGCGGATCGTCCGCTTCTCCGTGATCGGCCTCGTGCTCGCCGCCGCGGCCGCCTACGGCAGCTTTCAGCTCGCCAGGATGACGCCCACCGGCTTCCTGCCGGAGGACGACCAGGGGGCCTTCTTCGTCGTGGTGCAGTTGCCCGAGGGGGCCGCGGTCGGGCGCACCGCCGAGGTGGTGGCTCGGGCCGAGGCGATCCTGCGGCAGGAGCACGCGGTCGCCGACACGACGTCGGTGATCGGGCTCAACTTCATCGACAACTATTCCCAGGGCAACGCCGCCTTCCTGGTCGTGACCCTCAAGCCCTTCGAGGAGCGCACCGGCGCCGGGGACGGCGCGGCGGCCATCATCGCGCGGCTCGGGCGGCAGTTCCGGGAGATCCAGGGGGGCACCGTGGTCCCCCTGGCACCGCCGCCGATCATCGGCCTGGGCACCGGCGGCGGCTTCGCCTACGTGCTGGAGGACCTGCGCGGCGGCGATCCGAAGGAACTCGCCCAGGTCGTCCGCGGGTTGATCGTGGCGGCGAACGAGGAGCCGAGGCTCAATCGCGTCTTCAGCACCTTCTCGGCCACGAACCCGTCGGTGTTCCTCGACATCGACCGCAACAAGGTCCAGATCCTCGGGGTGCCGCTGGACAGCGTGTTCCAGGCCCTGCAGGCCTCGCTCGGCGGGTACTACGTCAACGACATCAACCTGTTCGGCCGCACCTGGCAGGTGCAGGTCCAGGCCGAGGCCGCCGACCGCACCCGGATCGACGACCTCTATCGCATCAACGTACGCAACAGGACCGGCGAGATGGTGCCGCTGCGCTCCCTCGCCGAGGCCCGGATCGTGGTCGGGCCGCCCGCGCTGATCCGCTACAACAACCTGCGGGCGGTCACGGTGCAGGGCTCCCCGGCTGCCGGGGTCTCGTCGGGCCAGGCCCTCGCCGCCCTGGAGGCCGTCGCGACCCGGACCTTGCCGGCGGGGTTCGCGGGCGAGTGGACCGATACGGCGTTCCAGGAGAAGCGGGCCGAGGGCAAGACCGCCATCATCCTCGGCTTCGCGATCCTGTTCGCTTTCCTGTTCCTGGTCGGCCTCTACGAGAGCTGGACGATCCCCGTCCCGGTGCTGCTGTCGGTCACCGTCGGCATCCTGGGCGCCTACGCGGCAATGGTCTGGGCCGGCCTGACCCTCGATCTCTACGCGCAGATCGGCATGGTCGTGCTGATCGGCCTGGCGGCCAAGAACGGCATCCTGATCGTCGAGTTCGCCAAGGAGCAGCGTGACCGGGACATCCCGCTCCACGAGGCGGCGACCGAGGGGGCACGCCTGCGCTTCCGGCCCGTGATGATGACCTCCTTCGCCTTCATCCTCGGCCTGTTTCCCCTCGTCATCGCCGCCGGCGCCTCCCAGCTCGCCCGGCGCAACGTGGGGACGCCCGTCTTCGGCGGCATGATCGCCGCGTCCTTCATCGGCATTTTCGTGATCCCGCCCCTCTACGTGCTGTTCCAGGGCCTTCGTGAGCGGGCCTGGAGCTTCGTGAAGGCCAGGGGAGAGAGGCCGCCGGCGGCACGGCTGGACGGCGCAGCCGGCACCCCGGAGCACCTGCCGGCCGAATGAATGGGCTCGTCCGGCCGGCGGCGAGGACAGGAAGGATCACGACCATGGACGACGCCGCACCGGTCATGCCGACCGCCGAATACGCCGTTGATCACGGGGACGCGGAGACCCCCAAGACGCTCAAACGCAAGGCGTACGAGCGCGAGCTGCGCCGGCTGCAGGTGCAGCTCTGTCACCTGCAGGATTGGGTGAAGCAGACCGGGGCTCGGCTCATCGTGGTGTTCGAGGGGCGCGACGCCGCCGGCAAGGGCGGCATGATCAAGGCCATCACCGAGCGCGTCAGCCCGCGCGTGTTCCGCGTCGTCGCGCTACCGGCACCCTCGGACCGGGAAAAGACGCAGATGTTCGTCCAACGCTACATCGAGCACTTTCCAGCGGCGGGCGAGATCGTGATCTTCGACCGCAGCTGGTACAACCGAGCCGGCGTCGAGTCCGTCATGGGGTTCTGCAGCAAGGCCGAGCGCCAGCGCTTCCTCGAACTTTGTCCCCTGATCGAAAAATTCATGGTCGACGGTGGAATCCAGCTGATCAAGTTCTGGCTCGAGGTCGGGAAACAGGAGCAGAAGCGCCGCTTCCTAGCCCGGATTGAGGATCCCATGCGACAATGGAAGCTGAGTCCGATGGACCTGGAATCCTACGAGCGCTGGTATGAATACTCGAAGGCGCGTGATCAGATGCTGGATGCGACCGACTCGGCGCACGCGACCTGGCACATCGTGCGGTCGGACGACAAGCGGCGGGCACGGCTGAACTGCATCGCCCATCTGCTCCATCTGATTCCCTACGAAGAGGTGACGCGCGAGCCGGTGACCCTGCCGAAGCGCATCAAGACCAACGCCTACGACGATACGCTCCGCGAGAGGCATTTCGTTCCGGAGGTGTATTGAGGCCGCGCCTTCACGCCGGCAACCCGATCCGTCAAAGCCCGAGCCCAGCCTTGAATTCCTCGAGGCGGCCGATCGAGATGTCGAACCTGGCCCGCGTCGCCTCATTGAGGGTGGCATCCCGCTTCGTCTGAAGCTGCAGGATCTCCACGTCGACCTGATCGCCGGTCAGTTCATCGACGGACAGGACCCGCTCGGCGAGAATCGTCACCCGTTCGGGCGCGACTTCAGCCAGCGCCCCCCGCACATAAGCGCGGCGGCCGGTCTCGTCCGCATCGATCGCGAACACGATGCCGGGATGCAACCCCGTCACGAGGGGCTGGTGACCGGGCAGAAACGTCATGTCCCCCTTGAGACCCGGCAGTAGCACGGAGCGAACCTCGCCCGCGAACACGACCCGCTCGGGGGAGATCAGTTCGGCGAAGAGATCGGCCATGGTGCTGCACCCCGTCGCTTGCGGGCGGTGATCGGGCGTCCCGGCGCACGTCACGCCATGATGCTGAGGCCGCCATCCACGTACACGGTCATCCCGGTCAGGTGGGCCGCGTAGGGCGTCGTCAGGTAGGCCGCGGTGAGGCCGACATCGTCGATGTCGACGAGGTCGCCGATCGGTGCGCGCTGGACGGCCTCCGCCAGGAGGAGGTCGAAATCCTTGAGACCCGCAGCCGCCCGCGTCTTGAGGGGGCCGGGCGAGACCGCGTGGACACGGATCGCCTGCTGGCCCAGTTCGTAGGCGAGATACCGGACTGCGCTCTCCAGCGCCGCCTTCACGGGTCCCATCAGGTTGTAGTTCGGGACGACCTTCGTGGCGCCGTGGTAGCTCATGGTCAGGAGCGTGCCGCCGTCCCGCATCAGGGGCACCGCGAGCCGCGCCATGCGGATGAAGGAGTGGCAGGACACGTCCATGGCGATCTTGAAGCCGTCGGACGAACTGTCGACCAGCCGGCCCTGAAGATCCGCCTTCGGCGCGAAGGCGATGGAATGCAGGGCGATGTCGAGGCCGCCCCAGGTCTCGGCCACCTGCCAGAACACGGCCTCGAGGTCCCCTTCCCTCTGGACGTCGCAGGGGGCCAGGATCGCCGCGCCGAGTTCCCGCGCCAGGGGTTCGACGAACGGCTTCGCCCGCTCGTTCAGGTAGGTCAGGGCGAGTTCCGCCCCGAGCTGGCGGAAGACCCTGGCACAGCCATACGCGATGGAGTGCTCGTTCGCGACCCCGATCACCAGGGCGCGCTTGCCGGCCAGCGCCGTGCCGTCCGGGATCCGTGTCATCGGTGAGCCCTCTGCGACCGGCCCGGGCGGCTGCGGCGCCGGGGCACCTTCGGTGCGGCGCCGGCCGCGGCGACCGGCGTGGGAACCGGCTCCGGCGCCAGCAGGCGTCGGAACTCGGGCATCAGCGCCTTCTGCGTGCCCGCAAAGTCGACCTGCTCCGTGAGCCGCTCCAGAATTTCCAGGAGCCGTCGGCGTTCCTCCGCCGTGCGCACCAGGGCCGGCAGCGTGGCGAGCGCGCGTTCAGGCGCACGCTTGACGATCTCGGATTGCCGCCGAACGATCTGGCGCGCCGCGTCGGCCGGCTGGCCGAGAAGGCCGATCTCCTGGCCGACGAGTTCGCGGATGCGTTTGGCGGTCGAGAGCCGCTTCTCGCGGGGTCCGCGGCGGGCCATGAGCAGGCCTGCCCGCACCGCCGCTTCGACGAGACCGCCCTCCCCGATCCGGGCGAGCGCCTCGTCGTGGGCCGGTGTCTCGCCAGCCGCCTCCGCTGCAGGACGCGCCGCCGGCCCGGCGGCGGCGGCGAGGCTGACCGGGCCGTAGACGGTGTAGAACGTGTTCTCGACCGCCGCGTCCCGCAAGTGCTGGTACAGGTCCCACCAGGCCGACACGCTCGCCGCCATCAGCCGCTCGGTCGCGACGCTCGGACCGGCCTCGTCGCGCGGGGTCCGGTGAGCCCGCGCGAACTCCGTCCATCCTTTCATGGGGGCCAGCCACGGATTCAGGTCCGAGATCGCCCAGCGTCGCGCCCGAAGCGGATGAAAGGCCCGCGCGAGCCGCGCCGCTTCCGGCGGCACGAGGGCTGAGAGCACCGGATGCGCGAACGTCTCGTAGAGCGCGGCATTCGCCCGCGAGATCTGCACCACGGCGCCGAACGGGATCTCGTCCTTGCGGGCGTATTTCTGCAGCGTCTGCAGGTCTTCGACCCGACGCTCGGTCAGCACGACGTCGTACTGGGCCGCACCGTTCGAGCGCTCCTCCTCGATCCGCATCCCGTAGAGGCCGGGCGGCAGGTGCTCGATATAGTCGAGCAGGTCGACGATCTGGGCATGCTCACGCCGCGCGACGGCCGCCGAGACGAAGATGCCGAGATGCCCGACGCTCTCATGCATGAGCCCCACGATCACCTGACCGCTCGCCTTGAGGTCTCGCGTCGTCGGATAGAGGTCGGCGATCCAGTTGAAGGCCTGCTGCGGCGGCGTGATGTTGTCGCCGAGCGACGCGAACAGGATGATCGGCGAACGGATCGCGCGCAGGTCGAACGCCTTGCCCTCGGCCCATTCGGCGCGCCCGGAGGCAAGCCGGTTGCCGACGAACAGGTTGTCGACGATCCAGCGGATCTCCTCCCGGTTCATGAGGAAGTAGCCGCCCCACCAGCGCTCGAACTCCAGGTAGCGTTCCGGTTCGGTGTCGATCCTGGTGAAGAGGTTATAGTTCTTGCCGAAAAACGTATTCCCCGGATTCAGGGATTCGAAGTTTTCGACGAGATGGGCTCCGTCGAATTTGCCGCCGCCGAGATCGCTCGCGAGCAGCGCCGTCCAGCTTCCGCCGAGCATGCCGCCGGCGTAGCGCATCGGATTCTCGGCGTCGTTGCCGGCCCAGTAGGACATCGGGGCGCCGTTCACCACGATGGGACCGGAGCAATCCGGATCGAGCGCACCGACCAGCATGGCGGCCCAGCCGCCCTGGCAATTGCCGACGATGACCGGCTTGCCGCGAGTGGCATGCCGCGATCGCACGAGGCGCAGGAATTCGGCTTCCGCCTGGGCGACATCCGCGAGGGTCTGCCCGTCCACGGGGTCGGGGAAGAAGATGACCATGTAGACGGGATGCCCCGCGTCGAGCGCCACCCCCACTTCGGATTCGGCCTTGAAGCCCCCGATGCCGGGCCCGTGGCCGGCCCGGGGATCGATGATCACGAAGGGCCGCTTGTCGGCATCGAGGCGCGTGCCCGGCGGCGGCTTGATGCGCACGAGCGCATAGTTGACCGGCCGCGCAAACGTCCGGCCGTCGGCCACGATCTCCCACGCGAAGGCCAGGAGGGGCGGCTTGCCGGCGGCCTCGTGGTCCAGCCAGGTGTTGCCGCGCTGCCGGAGGGTGTCCCAGAAGAGCAGCGACCGTTGCGGGAAGTCGGTCCAGTAGCGCGCGGCGTCGTTCCAGGCCTGGAGCGGCGTGAGCGGCCGAGCCGCATCGAGCCACGTCTGCGCGGCCCGACCCAGCGTATCGAGCCACGTCTGCGCGGCGGCGGCGCAGCGGTCCCGGTACACGTCGGCGACGCGCGCCTGCAGCGCGACGAGATCGGACAGCGCAGGGGGCTCGCCCGCGGAGCGGCGGCCCGGTGTCGGCCCGTCGCTCATGATCGCCGTCCCGCATCGTCCCGGGCATCACGCATGGCGCTTCTCCCAGTTGAGGAAGAAGCCGACATCGCCCGGCATGCCGTCCGGCCAGTCGACGATCATGGCCGCCAAGCCGTAACCGAGGGGCTGCAGGCGATCGCGCCAGAACTCGTAGGCCTGACGGGGCCGCCCGGTCAGGGTTTCGGACCAGCCCGCCTCCGTATTGTTGATGGCCCGTCCGCCGTCGCTGCACATCGCGTTCGGGAAGCGCATCACCAGCAGCTCGTTCTTGCCCTGCTCGGCCGCGACCCGGAGCTTGTGCAACAGCGGCCGCGTGATCTCCTGGATCGTCTCGGGCGTGAGTTCGAGGGGCTTGGACAGGGTCTTGATCAGCTCGGCCCGCGCCTTGCCCGCCTGGTCCTCCGCCTTCAGGTCCTTCATGGCCTTGGCGGCCTTCAGCTTGGCCGTGTAGGCGCCGAGTTCGGCGGCGGACATGAAGGTCTCGTCGGCGAGTTCGAGGTCGACCGGCGGCTTCGTCTTGACGGCATCCATGGCAAGCTCCCGTGGCTCATAGGACCGGTTGTGGCCGGCTGTCCGCGTGCTGAGACAGGACCGCACGCGTGCCGCGCGCGATCATCAGTTCCTCGTCCGTGGGAATGACCCAGGCGGACGGCCCGGAACCCCGCGTCACGCGCGGGCCGCCGGATGCGTTGGCCGCCTCGTCGACGGCGAACCCGGCCCAGGCGGCACCGCGCAGGACCTCGGCGCGGGTGGCCGCGTCGTTCTCGCCGATGCCGGCCGTGAAGATCAGGGCGTCGAGGCCGCCCAGCGCCGCCACGAGCGAGCCGAGTTCCCGACCGATCCGGTAGACGAACAGGTCGATGGCCCGGCGGGCATCAGGGTCGGTCGCCGCGACGCTGCGCAGCGTGCGCATGTCGTTCGAGATCCCCGAAACGCCGAGGAGCCCCGACTGGGTGTAGAGCATGCGCTCGGCCGCGTCGGGGCTGAGCTTCATCTCGCGCAGCATGTAGAACACGATGCCGGCGTCGAGGCTGCCGCAGCGCGTGCCCATGGGCAGCCCGTCGAGGGCGGAGAAGCCCATCGTGGTGGCGACGCTCGCGCCGTGATTCAGGGCACACAGGCTGGCGCCGTTGCCGAGATGGGCCACGATCACGCGTCCCGCGGCGAGGGCGGGGTCGTACGCCTCCAACACCGAGGCGATGTAAGCGTAGGACAGGCCGTGGAAGCCGTAGCGCCGTACGCCGCGCGCACTCATCGCCTGCGGCAGAGCGAAGAGCCGGGCGATCTCCGGCTGGCCGGCATGGAAGGCCGTGTCGAAGCAGGCGACCTGGGGCAGGTCTGGGAGACGGCGACGGAGGATGCGGATCGGCTCGAGGTTGTGCGGCTGGTGCAGGGGCGCCAGTGGCACGAGGCGTTCCAGGGCCTCCAGAACATCCGCATCCACGCGCACGGGTTCGGAATGGTGCAGTCCGCCGTGGACCACCCGGTGCCCGACGGCGGTCAGCCGAAGGCCGTTGCCGTGGGCGCGGAGCCAGGCGGTCACGTGGAGAAGCGCCGCCTCGTGACCGAAGGCCTCGCCGGCGCCGAATTCCTCTTCGGCCACCATCCTGCCGGCCCGGTCGCGGATCCGCAGACGGGGTGAGCCGCCCAGGCCCTCGAACAGGCCGCGGAAGACGCGATGCGGATCGCCGTCGTCACCGAACGCGAAGACCTGGAACTTGAGGCTCGAGGAGCCCGCATTCAGGACGAGCAGGACCGGGGTCATCGGTCAGACCTCGGGCAGCGGGCGCTCTCGCCTCCCTGTTCGCCGCTGCGCAGCGGCGAACAGGGAGGCGACGGCGCAGGAGGCGAGCCGCGTCAGACGCGAGTCGGCCCGGCTCGTCAGGATGATCGGGACCCGCGCCCCGAGCACGATGCCCGCGGCATCGGCGCCGGCCAGGAAGGTGAGGCTCTTGGCCAGCATGTTGCCGGCCTCGAGATCGGGAACCACGAGAACGTTGGCCCGGCCGGCCACGGGGGAGCGGATCTTCTTGATCCGGGCCGCACCGAGGTCGATGGCGTTGTCGAGGGCGAGGGGCCCGTCCAGCAGGGCGCCGGTGATCTGGTCCCGATCCGCCATCTTGCAGAGGGCGGCGGCATCGAGCGTCGAGGGCATCTTCGGATTGACGGTCTCCACGGCCGAGACGATGGCAACCCGCACCGTCTCGACGCCGAGGGCATGGGCGAGATCGATCGCATTCTGCGTGATGTCGCGTTTCTCCGCGAGCGTCGGCGCGATGTTGATCGCGGCGTCGGTCACGATGAGGGGCGTGGCATGCTCCGGCACATCCATGACGAAGCAGTGGCTGATGCGCCGGGCGGTCCGCAGGCCGCCGTCCTGGCGGACCACCGCGGCCATGAGTTCGTCGGTGTGGAGGCTGCCCTTCATCAGCGCCTCGGCCTGGCCGGCGCCTACCAGGGCGACGGCCTTGGCGGCGGCGTCGTGGCTGTGCGCGGCCTCCACGCGGCGATACGCCTTGATGTCGGCCCCGAGGGCGGCCGCGGTCGCATCGATCTTGCCCGGCGGCCCCACCAGGATGGGCTCGATGAGCCCCAGGGATGCGGCTTCGTGGGCTGCGCCGAGGGAGGCCTCGTCGCAGGGATGGACGACGGCCACCTTCAGCTTCGGAAGGGCCTGCGCGGCCGCGATCAGCCGGTCGTACTTCTCGTGGTGGCGCGTCTCAGTCGATGGCCGCTCGGGAGCCAGCATCGGCACGGTCGTTCCTCCAGGCAGACGGGGACGATACAGGGCTCCGACGATGGGCCGCTTGAGCGAGATCAAGGGACCCGGCGTCATCGCTGCCTAAAGCGCTCCGCAGTGTATGGCCTCGTCTGTCGCCCGCTTGATCGGGCGAGACAGCCTGTCTCCCGCTCGCCTCGCGACGCTCGTCCCGGGGGGGCGTCCCGGGCTCGGGGTCGAGTCTTGTGCAAGGATACCGAGGATCATCTTGGCCGCGACCGTCGTCGCCGGGATCCGACGTGCCGGAAGATCGGCGGCGCGCACGCTGACGGCGACGAGGCGGCACAGAGGCTCCGATCCGGACCCATGCGGATCACGGGGAGACTCAGGTCGGATCGGACCACCACCGCACAGGTCCGCGGGTGCCCGGCCTCACCGGTCGCGGGCCGCGCCGACGAGGTTGATCTGACGGAGACCGGAGATGCTGGCTCAAGTGATCGTCGGCGCGGGTGCGAGCATCTGCAGCATCACGATCCATTCCTTCATGATGGCCGTGGTCCTGAAGGTGTCCCGTTCGCACACCGATATTCGTGGCTATAGCAGCGTTTCACTCGCGCGGATCATGTCGTCGACGGTCTGCGTCCTGATGGCGGCGCATCTTCTGGAGGTCCTGGTCTGGGCAGGCCTATACAAGAGCCTCGGCGTCGCCCCCGCCGGATCCGAGAACCTCTATTTTGCCTTCGTGAATTACACGACCCTCGGCTACGGCGACATCCTTCCGGCCGAGCGCTGGCGTCTCGTCGGCCCGTTCGCCGCGATGAACGGCATCCTGCTGTTCGGCTGGTCGACGGCCGTCATTTTCGAGATCCTCCGGCGGACCTTGATCCGCATGGACGAAATCGGACGTTGAGGTCTCCGTCGGCAGCGAACCGGCCCGAACGCGATCCATCCTGACGGGCAGCCGCCCAAGACTGAGGATCGGCTGAAGCCGCCCCGTGATTTCCGCGTGAATATCGAAAGACTGGTAGAATCCGCCCTCGTGACCGCGACGAATACGGAGAATCGCCCATGAAGGGCTTCGGTTCTGCGTCGGGAGCCTCCGGGAGCCTCGCGCCGGCGGCGATAGGTCCCGACGTCGTGGCAGGGCTCACGGCCGCAGCCGTCATCCTGCCCAAGGCGATGGCCTTCGCCACCGTGGCCGGACTGCCCGTGGCGGTCGGCCTCTACACGGCCTTCGTTCCCGCGGTGATCTACGGTCTTCTGGGCTCGTCCCGCGTCCTCAGCGTCAGCTCGACCACGACGCTGGCCATCCTGACGGGGGCCGAACTCGGCAGCGTGGTGCCCGACGGCGATCCGGCGAGGCTCGCCGCCGCGACGGCGACCTTGACGGCCCTCGTGGGCGTGCTGCTGCTCGCGGCCAGGCTCGTGAAGCTCGGCTTCGTCGCCAGCTTCATCTCCGTGCCGGTGTTGACGGGCTTCAAGGCCGGGATCGGGGCCGTGATCCTGCTGGATCAAGCTCCCAAACTCCTCGGGCTGCACCTCGCGAAGCAGTCTTTCTTCGCCGACTTGGGGAGCTTGGTCCAGAACCTGCCCGGGACTTCGCTGCCGACGCTGACCGTCGCGGGCGCCACGCTGGCCGCACTCGTCGTCATGGAAAGGCTCAAGCCGCACTCGCCGGCCCCCCTGTTCACAGTGGCGGCCGCCATCGCGGGCTCGTGGCTGCTGAGCCTCGGCGCCGCGGGCGTGGCGACCGTCGGGGCGATCCCGCAGGGCCTCCCCGCCCTGACCCTGCCCGATCCCGCGCTCGCCCAAGCGCTCCTGCCCGGCGCACTGGGTATCGCCCTGATGAGCTTCACGGAGAGCATCGCCGCAGGGCGGGCCTTCGTGAGCCCGACCGATCCACCTCTCAACCCCAATCGCGAACTCGTCGCCACGGGATTGGCCAACCTCGGGGGAGCCCTGCTCGGGGGCATGCCGGCCGGTGGCGGCACCTCGCAGACCGGGGTCGTCCGAGCCGCGGGCGGCAGGACGCAGCTGGCCTCGCTGGTGACAGCCATCGGCGCGCTCGCCACGATGCTGTTCCTGGCGCCGATCCTCGGCCTCCTGCCGCAGGCGACCCTCGCGGCGATCGTCATCGTCTATTCCGCCAGCCTCATCCAGGCTGCGGAGTTCCGGGCCATCTATCGGGTCCGGCACATGGAGTTCCGCTGGGCGGTCGTGGCGGCGCTCGGCGTCCTGATCTTCGGAACACTCCAGGGCATCGTCGTGGCGATCGTGCTCTCGCTCCTCGGTCTCGCCCTCCAGACCGCGCATCCGCGGGTCTCGATCATTGGCCGCAAGCGCGGGGCCGATGTTCTGCGTCCCCTGTCCCCGGAACACCCCGACGACGAGACGGTCGAGGGCCTTCTCGTCCTACGTCCCGAAGGCCGCCTGTATTTCGCCAACGCGCAGAACGTGGCCGACACGATCCGCGCGCTGATCGCCGCGCGTCGGCCGCGCGTCGTCGCCCTCGATCTCAGCCGCGTGCCCGACATCGAGTATTCGGCGCTGCAGATGCTGCAGGAGGGCGCACGGCGGACGGACGTGACCGTCTGGCTCGTGGACCTCAATCCGGGGGTGCTCGACATGGTGCGGCGCGCCGGCCTGGATCAGGAACTCGGTCCGGAGCGCCTGCTGTTCAACGCACGGGCAGCCATCGCGCGATACCGAGAGCTTCATGGGCGCTTGGGCGATCCGTAGTTGGGCCATCAGTAATTGGGCCATGCGTAGACGATCGCGCAGGGACGAGATCCTTCCCGCCGGTGCCATCGCGGTCTCCCCCGGCGCCTGCTCATGCTTCTGCGGTGGCCACTGACAGCCATGACGGCGTGAGACATGTGGGTTGCGATTCGAAATCCCGATCGCGAGCAGCGCAGACCGCCGCATCCTGCGCGCCTCGACGAGCCGCGAGGCCGCCACGAAGTCAGGGATCCGGATCCGCCGGGTCCTTGCACGCGGCGCAGGGATCGGTCCGGCATCTCCGGACCACGTGAGGCCGGCACCGGTCGGCTCAAAGCCCGACTCGAGACTGTCCTGATTGAGGCCACACGACCGGAGATCTGCGTTCACCCGCTCCACAAGGCGCTTCGGCCGGGCAAGTCAGGATGCGGGGCGGCGGGAGGCGTGCTGTCGCCGCCCCGTCGATCACCCCCTCGGATTCCATGCCGCACCCGGCACCCGAGACCTGCAATGACCCTCGCGACACGCTGCCAGATGACCGCGCCCTGGGCTTCACCGGCCCGGCGACCGGGTCCAGGCCCTGCACGAGCAGGTCTTGTTTCAGATCAATGAACAGAGCGCCAGACCGCTGCAGGATCGCCTGCCTGGGGTCGACCCTCAGCCGTGGTTGCTGGCGGGGTGATCATTAGCCCGATCAAGCTCGTCAGCAACCACGTGTGGCGCGCCCCGATCACGGCCCGCATTGCCTTCGAGCGGTCTCGCGCTCACGATCCCTGATCGTCTCGGCCGGATCGATCCCGAGGCCGCCCGCGGTCGTCGCCCCGGTCGGAGGTCTTCGCCTCCTCGCACGCCGGGGCCGGTCCGTCCGACCTCGCCTCATCCTCGGCTCCGCTGATCCAGGCTGATCCTCTCAAGCAGCCCGGTCCGAATCCGGCCGGTCAGGTCCCCGTCCCCGCACCTGTCCTCTCCACCCCGACCGGAGTCCGCTCCGATCGGGGGCCGGTTCGGCGAAGGCAGGCCACTAATAGTAGCGCCCGACCCGCCGGGTCGTGCGCCGGGCGACGCCGGCGACGCTCGTCGCGGTTGCCGGACGTCCGATCCGTGCCTCGGCCTGGGATACCGGTGGGGCGCTGCTGAGCCACCCGGAGGGCGGTGCATCGATCATCAGGCCTGCCCCGAACGCAGCGGCGGCGATCAGGCCGCTCCGCACAAGCCCCCAACTCTTCCTCATCTTGGCGCGCTCCTCGCTCCGGCCAAGGTCGTGTCGCCCGGCCTTCAGATGTGCCTCCGCATCATTCGGCAACGCGGCGCGCATGCTTGATCGCGTGAGACACCCTGCCACGAAAGATCGCCGGACATGGCAGCCGCCGGGACAGGAGGCCGCCGGACAGGGTGCGAGAGGCGCAGTCGGTGCGGTCCCTGTCCGGTTCGGTCAAGGAGCCTCCGCCGATACGGGCTAGGATCGCGCGGTTCCGCCCGTCCAGAGGCTGCCGAGGAAGCCGTCATGACGATCTCACGCGCCTGCGCCGCCGTCCTGATACTCGCGCTTCCATCCGGGATCGCGGGCGTATCCACTCGCGGGGAAGCGCCCCTCCGCCTCGCGCAGGGTATCGTGACCATCCCCACGGACGCGCAGCTCAACCGCCTCGAGCGGGAGGCGATCACCACGCCGCCGCTCGATGTGAGCGAGACGCGGCCCGGCTCCGAACCGGGGGCGCAGGGGCGACACCGGGACCGACGCGACCGCCGCATCGATCGCAGGCTCCCGGAGCGCGGAGGGACCTGCGACGACTGCTGAACAGGTCCGCACGGCGCGCGCTCGGGCCGGAGCCGCGCCCGCCGGACGCGTGGCCGGTCCGACGTCCCCGTGAGGTCACGATGCAGGATTCCAGGCCCGTCGCCGTCGATCCCGATCGGCCACGACAAGGACCCTCGGCACGCCGCGGCAGGCCACCCAGGCGGTGGAACCATGCCCTCGTGGCCGTTGCCATCCTGCTCGTCGCCGCCGGCGGCTTCGGTCTTGCCCACATCTGGTCGCCGCACGCCAACCTGCGCATCACGCTCGGCCCCCCCGGCAGCACGGCCGAGCGGTTCATCACGGCCTTCGCATCGGTCTCCAAGGTCCAGCATCCCCGCGTCAATCTCGACCTCGTGCGGGTCGACAGCCTCGCGGGGAGCGCCAAGGCGTTGGAGGAGCGTCGGACCGATCTCGCCATCGTGCGCAGCGACGCGGGGGCGCCCGCCAATGCGCAGACCATCGTGATCCTGCGCAGGGACGTCGTCGCCTTCGTCCTGCCACCGCACAGCCCCGTGACGTCGGTCGCCAGCTTGGCAGGCAAGACCGTCGGCCTCGTGGCCGGACCGCTGCAGGACATCAACGCGCGCGTCCTCGACGCGGTGCTGAACTATTTCGACCTCCCCGCAAAGGAAGTCGGCAGGACGTTTCTTCCGGTGGACGCGTTGGCCCAGTCCATGCGGCAGAAGAAGCTGGCGGCCATCCTGGCGGTCGGTCCCATGGCGCCCGGCGAGGTCGTCGACGTGGTCGCCGCCGTCGCGCGCGCCACAAAGGGAACCCCGGGCATTCTCGGGCTCGATGAGGCGGAGGCGATCGGCAAGCGCTTCCCGGGCTTCGAATCGATCGATGTGCCCGTGGGGGCGTTCCGGGCGCGCCCCGCCACGCCGAACGAGTCCGTCACGACGTTGGCGGTCACCTATCGGTTCGCCGCGTCGGAGTTGATGCCCAACGTCGTGGCGGCCGCGATCGCCCGGTCGATCCTGACAACCAAGGCCAAGCTCGCGGCGGTGACGCCCCTCGCCACGCAGATCGAGGCGCCCGATCCGGACGACAAGAGTCCGATCCTGCCCGTCCATCCGGGCGTCGCCGCCTATCTCAGCAACGGCGACCAGAGCTTCTTCGACCAGGCCCAGCAGTATTTCTATCTCGGCGGTCTCGTCCTCAGCCTCACCGGATCGTTCCTCGCCGCCGCGTCTGCACGGTGGACGCGGCGGCGAACGGAGGCGGAGTGGCGCCCGATCCGACGCCTGGTCGAGATCGCCGATGCGGCGGCCACCGCCGATCAAGCCGGGCTCGCCGCCCTGGAGCGCGAATTCCGAACCCTCGTCTCGGCGATGCTGGGCTGCGCGCCCGAGGCCGTGAGCGCCGATTGCCTGTCGGCCTTCTCGACGGCTCTCGCGCATACCCGCCACGCCCTCGACCGGCGTCGGGCGAGCCTCGGACCGGAGACGGTGGCCCCATCCGTACCCGCGCGCTTGGCCGCGCGGTGACGGCGGGCCAGCACGACTTCGCCAGCACGACTCTGCCAGGGCGGGATGCACGGCGCCTGCCGCCTTATCGGGGGCGCCCCCGGCTCGTGTGCGTGGGTCTACCTCGCCTCCGGCGCGCGGAGGAGCAGGCTGCGCAGGCGGCCGGCGCCCAGTACGCGACCGATCTCTCGGTAAGCAAAGTACGGGATCAGCGCCACGAACATCACCCAGGCAAAGGTGAGCACGCCCCGCAGGCCCCCGGCCAAGTCCGACAGAACCATGCCCGGCCCCTGCCCGTGCCAAACCCCGACCAGGACGTCCTCCAGACCGTGGGCCGCCACAAGCACGGCCGTGAACAGGAGAGAGCGGTACAGGATCGCGTAAACGAGGGGCCTTCGCGTGATGCGCCGGCCGATGGCGCGCGATCCGAGCTTCGTCGCCTCGGCGATCAGCATGAATTTGGCCAGGACCAGGGCGTTGATCAATCCGAGCGCGTAGAAATGGTAGCTCGGGTAGTGCGGGCTGTCCTGATCGATCTGTGCGTAGATGTTGATGCTGAAGAGGATCAGGGTGCCGAAGACGACGAGGAGGTAGGTCGCGAAGGCGAGGTAGCGCTTCGCCTCGGCGGCGGCCCGCCGCCGCAGGGATCGGGACGGCGTCCCCCCGTCGGTCCGCGACGGATCCCGGGGACCGGGGGCGACGGACGCGGCCTCTTGAGAAGAAACAGGGGGCATGGATCCTCCTTCGCGGCACCCGCCCACTCACGATCCGCCCCGCCCGCGCGCTGCGGCGCCGATCGCGCCGACGCGGGGCGCCCTGGGGCAGATCCTCGCGTCGAGCGGAGCCGCCGGCGTGCCGAAACCGCAGCGGCGCCGGGACCCCGGATCGGTCGCCCGACACGGGGCCTGTCAGGCTGCGCTCAGGCCGCCAGCCTGACGGCGTGCTTGCTCTCGATCGTCCGACGGATCAGGCGCCGGGTCCGCTCGGTGAACGCCATCTTGTCCGCCAAGCAGCTCTCCAGCAGGACGCCCACCCCGAAGTGGCCGCTCACATCGGCCATGGCGACGAGGGCGACGTATTCGGCCATGCGAAGATGCATCAGGTGATTCGTCTTGATCAGGATGAACAGGGCCTTGGCGGCCGGGGCCTGAATCTCCGCCAGCTCGCGCCGGAAATCTTCGAGGAAGACTTCCTGGAGCCGGCCGTTCGCGGTGATCGGTTTCTCGCCGATCAGCTGAAAGCAGCGGTCGAGCGACTTGATCGTCTTGTCCTGGATGAAGGCGCGCGACTGGAGCGCCTCTTGAATGGCCGGATCCTGGGCGACCTTGCCCAGCTCCTCGTAAATCTTCGTCGCGCGTTCCGCGTGATGGCGCGCATCACTCAGCATGCGCACGAAAAGTTCCTTCGTCGTCTTGATCGTCATGGCCATCTCCCGATGCTGCATGGTTTTAATCGCGGCATCCTTCGAATGCCGGGATCGCTTCGCACGCCCTTGGCCTGACCGGAGGCAGCGTTCTGCCGGTCGCCGGGATGCGCGGAAGGCGCCGACCGCCCTGAAACCGCGATCGATCCTGCTCTGACCGGGCCATGCAGGGCCGGCAGGCTACGCCCGCCTCACCGCATCGAAGCGAACGACGCATTATGCGTCCGCGGCCATCCCATGCTTGATCGGTCGAGACAGCGGCCGCGCCCCGAACGGTCGAGCCCGGGCATCCCGGAACCCGATGCGGCCAAGCGGCAGACCCTGTCGGGGCGGGCTGCGTGCGGAGGGAAACAGCGGATTCCGTTTCGGGTGCGGAGGCTCATCACGGACGACCTGCGGTCGCGGGCGCACCGGGTCCGCCGCGCCCGGTCAAAGGGTGCCCGTCCCCTCGGATCAAGCGGCGTCAGCAGCTCGGCGTTACGGTGTGATCGGTACGTATACGAGGGGCAGAAGGCTTCACGTCTCGATCCCGCTCCCCTCGGCAGATCGTTCTCCAGAGYGGAGGCCATCCCATGAAAACCTTACGGATTGCGTCGGTGGCCTGTGCCGCCCTGATCATGAGCGGCTTGGTGGCCGAAGCGCGCGGCTTCCACGGCGGGGGAGGCTTCCGAGGCGGCGGCTTCCACGCCGGCGGCTTCCGGGGTGGGCGGGTCGGTGGTGTCCGCGGCTATCGCGGGCCGGTGGCGGGCGGTTATCGCGGCCGCTACGGCGCGGTCGGCCGCTACGGCGCAGTCGGTCGCTACGGCGCGGTCGGCCGCTACGGGTATGGATATGGCCGCTACCGATACGGTGTCCGGCCGTACGGCTACGGCCTGGGCGCGGCTGCCGTCGGAGCCGCGGCCGTTGCCGGCTACGGCGCCACCTACGGCCGCTGCGGACCCTACGCCTACTACGATGCCTATGCGGGCGTCTGCCGTCCGTACTGATGCCCGTGCGACAGGGCCGAGGCACGAGGCCCCGGCCCCCCGATCATCCGGCCAGAGCTCGCGGCCCGTTCCGGCAGACTGGCCTCAGAATGGGTTCGGTCCAACGCCATGACTTCCCGAATCGTCACTCCCCTCCTGCTTGCAACCTGCCTGAGCGCCCCCGCGCTGGCACAACCGTCCGGCCTGGAGCAGCCCGCAGCGCTGTTTCACGGCAACTACTGCGGCCTGGGCAACAATGCCCCGTTGCCGCCCATCGACGCGCTCGATGCCGCCTGCGCCCGCCACGACGCCTGCACCCCCTTGGGTGGGCTGCCTTCACGGACCTGCAATCTGCAGCTTCAGTGGATGACGGACCGCATCGCGCGCGATCCGCGGCAGCCGGACGATATCCGCGCGCTGGCGGGCTTCATGTCCGCCGGGGCCGCCCTTCTGCCGTTCGACCCGAATGCTTCGGCTTCAGTCAGGGTCCCGGTCTCCGCACCCTACGGCGCTTCCCCGACCTCGACCTATCGGCCGGTCTACCGCGCCTATTGATGCAGGCCCTCATGGACGCGAAGCCGCACCCGGTCTTAAGGCGACCGGGTGCGGCGCGTGGGGGTCAGCCCGGAGCGGCGAAGCGCCGGCACGCTCAGCGGCGGCGAAAGCCACCGCCACGGTACCCGCCGACGTGGCGTCCGTAGACGGCTCTGCCGCCATAGGCCCGGCCACCCCGATACACGCGCCCACCCCGATAGACGGCCCCGCCCCGGTATCCGTAACGGGCGCCGCCGCGGTATCCGTACACCCCGCCACCCCGGTACCCGTAAGCGCCCGGTGCGCCGTAGGCGTTCGGCCGGCAGCCCCCATAGGGGCCGCGATGAAATCCGGGTCCACACCCGCCGGCGGCGTGAGCAGCCGTTATGCCGAGGCCGCCCGACCCGGGCGCATTCAGGCCCAGGAAGGCAGCCAGCGCGAGGGTTGTGAACGCGATCGTCCGAGCGAGTTTCATCAGGATTTCCTTAATTCCACACTTGTGATGACGATGCGACAAATTTCGATCGGATATAAAACTCCGTATCTCACTGTATAGCTGCGGAACGACTGTGGTTCATCTTCTGCTGGACTGCATTCCGGGCTCGTTCAGGAAGTCTGTTCCTGCCGTCGTGTTCACGTATGGGGGCGAACAGGGGCGGCCTCGGATCCGCTGCCGGTTCCGGAGCTCGGCTCGCGTGTCTCCAGATGCTGGGCGTCATGCCGGACCAGCGTCGGAACGCGTGCGTGAAGGCGGCCGCTTCGGAGAAGCCCAGGCAGGCCGAGATCTGCCCCAGCGTCATGTTGGTATCGGTCAGGAGCTGTTGCGCCGTCTCGAGGCGGATCTGCGCGGCAACCGACCGGAAGCTCGTGTTCTCGGCCTTGAGGCGGCGGCTGAGGGTGCGCCGATGTACGGCCAGATGGCGCGCGACGGCTTTGCCGGACCGCGGATTCTGGATGAACTCCGCGCGCAGAAGCCACCGCAGTTGATCCGACATCTGCAGCGGAGCTGCCGGCCCGACCTTTCGGACGCCGCGTTCCGCCATCCTGTCGGCCGCCCGATCCGCACCCGCGATCGGTTGTTCCAGAAGTCGTGACGGGAAGGCGAGGGTTGCCCATTCCTGGTCGAATCGGACGGGCGCGCGGAAGAAGTGCCAATAGGGATCGGTATGGTCCGGCGGCGCCCGGGGCAGCAGGAGTTCCGACGGCGACCAGTGAGCACCGCACAGCGTGCGCAGGATATTGACGACTGTGGCGAGAGCACCCTCCGATTGAAGACCCACGGCCGTCGCGCCGGCCGCGTAGGGAAAATAATGAAGCAGCGCCAAGTCGGCCTCGACGCAGAGCCTCACCGCTGAGCCGCATGTCCAGGCCCAGCGCTGGGTCTCGAGCACGTGCAGGGCAGCGCCGACCGTGTCCGCGTTGCGGATCAGGATGTTGGTCGGCCCGAGTTCGGAGAGGTCGATGCGCTGTCCCACGAGCAGGCCGAGATGGCCACACCGCGTTCGGCTCGCACCCAGCTGAAGCAACCGACCGAGCGTGGCATTCGGGATCGAGCCGCCATCGTCCCTCGTCCCCCCGGGATCATACCCTGCCTCGCGCAGAAGGGGGACGGGATCTGCGCCGAGTTCCGCGAGAACGGCACAGGTTGCGCGCGCGACACCGCCAGGGACGCGCACAGCCGAGGAGGGCGGGACCACATTCCGCGGCCGGCAGGAATCGAGGAACTCTCTCGGCTCTTCGAGCGCAACAGCAAGGCGATAGGCCATTGAGGAAATCCCGCTTTCCCTAAAGCCGGATGATTTCACGGTGTTGCTCGGGGGACGACATTGCGCTGGATCAATTCTCGCTTTGATGTGTAGAATTGAGGTTTCAAGTCGACTTGTAATAAAATATTCGACAGCGCCATCGCGGGCTGGATCGGCACGAAAGTCCAGTCGGTCAACGGAAAGCTGTTGAGATCAGTGCGCGCGTCTCTGGGGCTCCCTGTCGCAGCCGGTCGCCCGAGCCCCGATCGTGGCGACCCGGGGAGACGTCGGTGACCGATCCGCGCACCGCGTCAGAACATCCATCGGAAGGCGCGCCGGATGCGCGCGCGGGCCATCCGGCCGTCGCGCAGATGGTGCCGTAAGAGCTTTCGCAGGGCATAGGCCGCGAGGTCGTACTCGGTCCCGCACTGCGCGGCCCGCGCCTTTGGCAGCGCGCCGCCTTCGACGAGGTAGCCGAAGGTCCTACGGTCGGCACCGTAGGCGAGGCAGAGCAGGTTGTAGAGGCGCTGCGCGGTGAGGCCGTGGTCATCGGAGAGCGCTGCTTCGTCGGGCGCCTCCTCGGCGGCTTGACTGCGCAGGAGACGGGCTGTGCCGTCGATCGCGTGCCGGGCCTGGGCGGGGGGCAATTCGAGCAGGACGAGGGCGGCGAATTGGTCGGCCGCGTCCTCCTCCCGGCCGAGCACCGGCACGTCGAGGACATCGAACAGGGCATGCCCGAGTTCGTGGAGAAAGACCTGGGCTACGGGACCGAAGATCGCGTCGCGCTGCGACAATCCGGTTTCGGGTACGATCCTGGATGCACGGTCGCGCACGTCCTGGACGTACTCGTAGCAGACCGTGATGGTTCGACCCCGGGGTGCGTACCACGCATTGGATTCGCCGCAGACCGACAGCGTTAGCGTGAGTGAACGCGGGAGGCGAACGCCCCCGATGATCGCCTGAAGACCTTCTAACACGCGGCGTGCCTTGAGGTCGCGGTAGACCGTGCGCATCTCCGCGTGCCCGGGGCGCTGATAGGCGATCCGGATCGCCGCGCCCCGGGTTCGGGCCGCCTGGGCCGGGACGGCGCTGATGACGAGCGCCAAGCTGACCGCAAGGCCGACGGCGCACCGCATCCCGCGTCTTCCGGACCTTTGGCCTCAGTGAGTCAGGACGCGCACGATCCGGCGCGAATCGAGATCTACGACCACCGCCTTGTCGTCCGGCGAGATGAAGTAGCCGTAGTAGCCCGACGGATTCAGGCCCGGGATCGACTGGTTGCGGAAGGATCCCATTTCGATCCAGGGCGGAACGGAGCTGCCGATACCGACCCGGCGACCGAATCCGTTCTCCGCGGTGTAGCGCGGTCCCATCTCGAAGAGGGCCGCGACGGTGACCGGCTCGCCCGCGAACTCGATCTCCCCGATCGTCGGACCGCGCGGACTCACCTGCAGGACGAGGGGTTGCGCCTGGACCGATGTGCAAGCCATCGTCGCGATCACGACGCAGACCGCCCTCGCAGTTCGTCGCGGTGTTTGTTGAGATCCGATCATCATCGAAGCCTCCGACCCGAGACCGTCGCGGAGAGCGGGTCCGCGAAGTCTTCCGAAGGATAGATATGCCGGGGGCGGCTCTGCTTGATCGGATGCGACGCCGGCCGGCGGGTACGCGGTAGCCTCTGCCCTTTTCTCCGGCTGCGCGCGGGGCGTTCGTGAGGCCCGGACATGAACCGGCACAGCGCGCGGGCTCATGCGGCGCCTGTCGGTGGCCTAAGCCCTCACCGGCCGTCCACGCGCGCCGCGCGGGACTTCCGACCGTACGGGCGGGCGTGGATGCCGGCGAGGCGGTGAAACGCCGCCGACGGTGCATCTGCTTCGAAACCGGACCACCGTGCGGGATCCGATCGCAGGTTGCGGAGAGGCTCCGGAAGGCCCGCGCCCGCCGATGGTCCGTCAGCCCTGCTCCGCGCGGCCCGCCGGGACGCCGTCGCGTCCGTCGGCCTCCCGACGGGCCGCGCGGGCCTGGGCGATCAGGTCGGCGGCCGTCAGCGCGCCGGTCGCTCCCCCGACACCGGCCAGCAGCACGACCGGCGTCGCCGTCCGGATCCGGGCTCGCCCGCCACGGCGCCCGGTCCTTCGCTCGTTCGCGCCCGTCATGGACCGAACCCCCTCAGCGAGGGCCGGCCTGCGGACGGGGCCTCGGTACGGCGATGGTGACCAGCTCGCCGGTGATCGGATCTAGGATCGTCATGGGCGCCCCCGTGATGAAGCCCCATGGCAAACCCGAATTGTGGTTTAACCTTGGCCGATCGGAGCAGGATGCACAGTTTCGGTGGTCGATGTTCGGTCCGTCTGCCCGCCGATTGCTGAATATCCCCCTCGCTGATCTGCTTCGCGAGCGCCCTTCCGAGGTTCGTCCGGTGCAGGCTGAGGCCGCGGGCGCGCCGGCCGGCGGTCCCTACACCGACATCCGCTGGAGCACCTCGGCCTCGACCATCCCGGACCGAGGCCCGGCCAGCACCACCTGCCCGCGTTCCATCACCGCGTAGGAATCGCAGAGGTCGCGCGCCCACGCGAAGTACTGCTCGACCAGCACGATCGCCATCTCGCCCTTGCCGCGCAAGTAGGTGATCGCCCGGCCGATATCCTTGATGATCGAGGGCTGGATGCCCTCGGTGGGCTCGTCGAGCACCAGGAGCTTCGGCCGGGTCACGAGAGCCCGGGCGATGGCGAGCTGCTGCTGCTGCCCCCCGGAGAGATCGCCGCCGCGCCGGTGCAGCATGTCCTTGAGCACCGGGAACAGGTCGTAGATCTCCCCGGATACGTGGCGGTCGCGGCGCTTGAGGGGTGCGAAGCCGGTCTCCAGGTTCTCCCTCACGGTCAGCAGCGGGAAGATCTCCCGGCCCTGGGGCACGAAGGCGATCCCGGCGCGCGCCCGGTCGTAAGGGGCGAGCCCCTGGATCGGGCGGCCGTCGAGCCGGATCGCGCCGGAGCGCACCGGCTGCTGGCCGACAATCGCCCGCATCAGCGAGGTCTTGCCGACGCCGTTGCGGCCCAGCACGGTGGTGACCTGCCCGGCCTCGGCCGTCAGGGAGACGCCGCGGAGCGCCTGCGCGGCGCCGTAATACAGGTCGATGCCCTCGACGCTCAGCATGGTCATCGCCCCAGATCCCTCATCGTCCGAGATATACTTCGACCACCCGCGGGTCGGCCGAGACCGCGTCGATCGAGCCCTCGGCCAGGACCGCACCCTCGTGCAGGCAGGTCACGCGGCAGCCGAGATCCCGGACGAAGTGCATGTCGTGCTCCACCACGAGGACGGCGTGCTCGCCGGCGATCCGCCGGAGGAGGCGCGTGGTCTCGGCGGTCTCGGCGTCGGTCATGCCGGCCACCGGCTCGTCGACCAGCAGGAGCTTCGGATCCTGGGCGAGGAGCATGCCGATCTCCAGCCATTGCTTCTGGCCGTGGCTGAGGTCGGCGGCCGGGCGCCCGCGATGGGCCAGCAGGCCGACGGTCTCGAGCAGGGCGTCGATCCGCTCGCGCTCCACCCGGTTGCGCCAGCCGAACAGGGACGCGAAGGCGGCGCGCGGGCCTTTGAGAGCCAGCAGGATGTTGTCGGCCACCGTGTGGCTCTCGAACACGGTGGGCTTCTGGAACTTCCGGCCGATGCCGAGGTCGGCGATCGCCGGCTCGTCGCGCGTCAGGAGGTCGTGGGTGCCGTCGAACAGGGCGATGCCGCTGTCCGGCCGGGTCTTGCCGGTGATGCAGTCCATCATGGTGGTCTTGCCGGCGCCGTTCGGGCCGATGATCGCCCGCAGCTCCCCCCGGGCGAGGGTCAGTGACAGGCCGCGCAGGGCCTTGTAGCCGTCGAAGGTCACCCGCAGGTCGTCGACGTAGAGGAGCGCGTCCGTCTCGCGCTTCCGGTTGGCGGGGCCGCGGGCGTCCGGGCGTTCGAGGAGGTCGTCGGTGCTCACGCGCCCTGCCCTTCTTCCGCGAGCTTCGGGGGGATGGCCGGCTCCGGCGGCAGCGTGGCGGCGGCGCGCCGGGAGCCGAAGCGCTCGATGGCGGTGCCGACGAGGCCCCGCGGCAGGAACAGCGTCACGACCACGAACAGGCCGCCCAGCGCGAACAGCCACGCATCGGGCATCACGCCGGTGAGCACGGTCTTGGCGTAGTTGACCAGCACCGCCCCGAGGGCCGCGCCGACCAGGGTGCCGCGGCCGCCCACCGCCACCCAGATCACCGTCTCGATGGAGTTGGTGGGGGCGAACTCCCCCGGGTTGATGATGCCGACCTGCGGCACGTAGAGGGCGCCGGCGACGCCGGCCATCATGGCCGAGACCGTGAAGGCGAGCGTCTTGAAGTGCTCCGGGCGGTAGCCGAGGAAGCGGGTGCGGCTCTCGGCGTCGCGCACGGCGATCAGGATCTTGCCGTAGGCCGAGACCGTCATGACCCGGGCGACGAGGTAGCCCAGGGCCAGCGCCACGCCCGTCGCCACGAAGAGGCAGACACGGAAGCCCTGTCCCTGAACCGGGAAGCCGAGGAGGTCCTTGAAATCGGTCAGGCCGTTGTTGCCGCCGAGACCCATGTCGTTGCGGAAGAAGGCGAGCATCAGCGCGTAGGTCAGCGCCTGGGTGATGATCGACAGGTAGACGCCCGTGACCCGGGACCGGAAGGCGAGCCAGCCGAACACGAAGGCGAGCAGCCCCGGCACGAGCAGCACCATCAGGCCTGCGAAGGCGAAGTGATCGAAGCCCAGCCAGTACCAGGGTAGGGCCTTGTAGTTCAGGAACACCATGAAGTCGGGCAGGACCGGGTTCCCGTAGACGCCCCGGGCGCCGATCTGGCGCATCAGGTACAGGCCCATCGCGTAGCCGCCCAGGGCGAAGAACGCCCCGTGGCCGAGGGAGAGGATGCCGCAATAGCCCCAGACCAGGTCGAGGCTGACCGCGAGCAGCGCGTAGGCGAGGTATTTTCCGAAGAGCGCGACGAGGTAGGTGGGCAGGTGCAGCGCCGACCCCTCCGGCACGGCGAGGTTCAGCGCCGGCACGACGAGGCAGAACGCCGCCAGGACGGCGAGGAAGATCCGGCCCTTCAGGTCGATGAGGGGGGTGCGGGGCGTCATGCCGGGATTCCCGAGAGCGCAGCGTCGATGACCAGGCGCGGCAGGCCCCCTCTCCCGTGCGGGAGAGGGTTGGGGTGAGGGACGAGACGGTTCGGAATCGCGCGCGCCTTTGCGGCGCATTCAGCCTGAGCCTCGTTCGAAAAGGTCACACTCCTCACCCTGTCCCTTTCCCTCCGGGAGAGGGGACCCGCGCCCGGTCCTGAAGCCGGGTCGTTCGACCCGGTCCGGGGATCCCGGCGCCCTGTCAGGCGGCGGAAACGCGTCGGCTCCCTCACGATTCCACCGCCCGGCCCTTGAGCGCGAACAGGCCGCGCGGGCGCTTCTGGATGAACAGGATGATGAAGATCAGGAGGCCGATCTTGGCCAGCACCGCGCCGATATACGGCTCGGCGAGCTTGTTCACGACGCCCAGCGTCAGCGCAGCCACCAGCGTCCCCCAGAGGTTGCCGACGCCGCCGAACACCACCACCAGGAACGAGTCGATGATGTAGCCCTGGCCGAGATTCGGCGAGACGTTGTCGATCTGCGACAGCGCCACCCCGGCGATGCCGGCGATGCCGGAGCCCAGCCCGAAGGTCAGCGCGTCGACGTAGGGGGTGCGGATGCCCATGGCGGCGGCCATGCGCCGGTTCTGGGTGACCGCCCGGGTCTTCAGGCCGAAGGACGTCCTCCGAAGGACGAAGAGCAGCCCGAGGAACACGGCCATCGCGAAGACGATGATCCACAGCCGGCCCCAGGTGATCGACAGGCCGTAGAAATCGACGGCGCCGCTCATGAATGCGGGCGCGCCGACCTCGCGGTTGGTCGGGCCGAAGAGCGAGCGCACCCCCTGCTGCAGGGCGAGGCTGACCCCGAAGGTCGCGAGCAGCGTCTCCAGGGGGCGCCCGTACAGGAAGCGGATGATGAAGCGCTCGATCAGCACGCCCATCAGCCCGGCCACCAGGAAGGCGCAGGGGATGCTGATGGCGAGCGACCAGCCGAACAGGGCCGGCGCCTTGGTGCGGATCAGCTCCTGCACGCCGTAGGTCGTGTAGGCGCCGAGCATCACCATCTCGCCGTGGGCCATGTTGATCACGCCCATCACCCCGAAGGTGATGGCCAGCCCGATGGCGGCGAGCAGCAGGACCGAGCCCAGGGAGATCCCGTACCAGACGTTCTGGAGCCCCCCGAGGATCGCGAGACGCGTCTCGATCGCCGCGATGCCGCGGGCGGAGGCGGCGCGCACCGCTTCGCTCGGATCCGCCGCAAGACCGCGCAGGAGACCCATGGCGTCGCCGTCGCCCCGGGCCTGGATGGCGGGGATCGCGGCGAGGCGGTCGGGTTCCGCGGTGCCGGGCCTGGCGAGCAGCACAGCAGCAC
>NZ_JBFUGA010000079.1:0-27451 GCF_056403155.1 Methylobacterium sp. P3_A11 | reverse complement strand
AAGGACTTCTCGGTGTTCGGCGGCTCCCTGTCGGAGGCGCATGCGCAGAAGATCGTGAAGGTCCAGGACATGGCGCTGAAGATGCGCGCGCCGATCATCGGCATCTTCGATGCCGGCGGCGCGCGCATCCAGGAGGGCGTCGCCGCCCTCGGCGGTTACGGCGAAGTCTTCCGCCGGAACGTGATGGCGTCGGGCGTCATCCCGCAGATCTCGGTGATCATGGGGCCGTGCGCCGGCGGCGACGTCTACTCGCCGGCGATGACCGACTTCATCTTCATGGTCCGCGACACGAGCTACATGTTCGTCACCGGCCCCGACGTGGTGAAGACCGTCACCAACGAGGTCGTGACCGCCGAGGAGCTCGGCGGCGCGAAGGTCCACACCAGCAAGTCGTCCATCGCCGATGGCTCGTTCGAGAACGACGTGGAGGCGATCCTGCAGATCCGCCGCCTGCTCGACTTCCTGCCGGCCAACAACATCGACGGCGTGCCGGAACTCACGAGTTTCGACGATGTCGACCGCCTCGACGCGTCCCTCGACACGCTCATTCCCGACAATCCGAACAAGCCCTACGACATGGGCGAGGTGATCCGCCGCGTCGTCGACGAGGGCGATTTCTTCGAGATTCAGGCGGCCTACGCCCGCAACATCATCACCGGCTTCGGCCGGATCGAGGGGCGGACCGTCGGGTTCGTGGCGAACCAGCCCCTCGTKCTGGCGGGCGTGCTCGATTCGGATGCCTCGCGGAAAGCCGCGCGGTTCGTACGCTACTGCGACGCCTTCGGAATCCCGATTGTCACCTTCGTCGACGTACCGGGCTTCCTTCCGGGCACGGCCCAGGAATACGGTGGCCTCATCAAGCACGGGGCGAAGCTCCTGTTCGCCTATTCTCAGGCGACCGTGCCGCTGGTGACGATCATCACCCGCAAGGCCTTCGGCGGCGCCTACGACGTCATGGCCTCGAAGCATGTCGGCGCCGATGTGAACTACGCYTGGCCGACCGCGCAGATCGCCGTGATGGGTGCCAAGGGCGCCGTGGAGATCATCTTCCGCAGCGAACTGGGCGACCCCGAGAAAATCGCGGCCCGGACCGGGGAGTACGAGGACCGCTTCCTGTCTCCGTTCGTCGCGGCCGAGCGCGGCTACATCGACGAAGTCATCATGCCKCACTCGACCCGGCGCCGGATCGCCCGGGCGCTCGGGATGCTGCGCACCAAGAAGATGGAGCAGCCCTGGAAGAAGCACGACAACATCCCGCTCTGAGGCGGGATTGTCGTCGGGTGGTCAGCCTGGGAAGCGGAGTTCGGAACCCGTGAGCCGGTGGCAGCAGGAATACCGTGGCTGGCACATCTGGCAGGACCAATCGGCTTACTACGCCCGCGAGCCGGCTTGCCGCCATCCAGCCTGCACCCTCACCGCGTTTAGTCTTCGCCGTCTATGTGCTGGCGTGGATGCGGTCGAGCGCTCATATATCGGAAATCCTGCTCCGATCTGGTATTTGTTTGCGCGAACTTTCCCCGATTTCAATCCTGTTGACCTCCACACCGTAGATGATGCAGATCTTGGAATGATTTGCCGCCTTCGAGGAATGTCGCTGGACTGAATGCATAAATCAAATCGGCGCAGACATTTGGGCTTTCTCCAGGGCGGTGACGATCGTTGAAGTCAGCAATTCGGCAGCCGGAGAGACATGGCCAGGAGCTCGGTAGAGGACGATCTCGGTGTCTGGCAACTTCGGAAGCTGAAGCCGGGCTGATACCAAGATCATGTCCGCAGGTATCATCTCCGTCGGCAGCACGGTCACCCCGAGTCCGGCCTGCACGGCGGCCTGCAATCCAGCTAGGCTCGGGCTGGTGTACACGATGCGCCAATCGCGTCCGGCTGCATCGAGAGCCGACAGCGCGCGCTTGCGATAGACGTCCGGCGCCGGCGCGAGGACGAGGGGGAGCGGGTCATCGGCTTCCACGACCAGACGGGGCGACGCGACCCAGTCGAGCACCTCCCGCCAGACCCTGGTGCCGCCGCTCGGTCCCTGCGGCTCCCGCTTGAACAGGATCAGGTCGTACCGACCCTTCGAGAAATCATCGAGGAGGTTCACCGTGAAGTCGCAAGTCACGTCGAGCGCGACCTTCGGGTGGGAGCGGGCGAAACACGCCAGAACCTCCGACAGGTGCGTGGTCGCGAAATCCTCGGGTGTGCCCAGCCGGACGAGGCCCGACAGTTCCGGCGTGACGATCCGTGAGAGGACCTCGGCACCGAGCTTGAGGATCTGCCGCGCGTAGGTGAGCAGCACCTCGCCCTCGGGCGTCAGCTTGAGTTCCCGGTCGTCACGGTCGAACAGGCGGCTGGTGAGGCCGTCCTCCAAGCGCTTGATCTGCAGCGACACGGTCGATTGCGTCAGACCCAGTCTGCTGGCCGCACGGGTGAAGCTCCCGTTGTCGACGATGGCGACGAAGGTCCGCAGGAGATCCAGGTCGAAAGGCAATGGCGGTCCGGGCATAGAATGGAGGTCAGGTCGCCCGGGCCGGATCTCAAGCTCACGGATCGAGCATTTTCCGGGCCGATGCGGATCGTAGTGGCGACATGTGACGGAAAGCACCTCGCCTACAGAGCAGTCATGTAAGTCGGGATTAAAAAAATGACTCCCTCATCCGCGCATCGAGGTCCATTTGTTATTTCAATGATCTCCATTGAAGTTTGGAAATTGTAGAGCAAACCTCGTCGCTCCAAATCAGCGTCGTGGATGAGGCGAGCGAAAGCCGCGGATGTCGGTCCGCCCCGGCCTCGATCCACGGACAGGTCCACGCGACCACGAACCTGATCGGAGACAAGCGATGAAGGCGTCGAAGAAGTTATCCCTCGTGACCGTCGCGGCCGCGCTCAGCGTCGCGCCGCTCTCCGCCGCGTTCGCCGATGTGCGGGTGGGTCCAGGGTCGAGGCCCCTGCCGCAGACGACCTGGGACGGCCTCGCGACCGGCTCGGCCTTCCAGGCCGAGATCCTGACCCCGACCGTCGGCGGCTGCCGCCGGAGCTCGGCCCAGGAAGGCAACGCCGATCAGCAGCACTTCCCGGTGCAGCAGTACGGCCAAGTGTCGGGCGGCTACCGCTGCTGAAGCGGGTGGGCTGCCCCGGCCCGGCATCCATCCGCCTCTCCGGCAATCGCCGGCATCAAGGCGGTCCGCCATGTCACCCCTAATGGCGGATCGCACCTGAAATCCTCGTGCCGACGGGGCTTCTCGCCGGTTTCCGCGGCATGCCTTGCAGAGGTTGCCTGCCGCTTCGAGCCTCGATGAGCCGGGCAACCCCGGCCGGCAGAGCACTCCCGCGCCATTCGCACCTCCCCGGTGTTCCCATGTCTGCGAGGTCATGCCCCGAACCGTGTCGGAGTCGTGACCCTCCTCGCTCGCCCTCGTTCCGTTCTTGAAGGTCCGCCCCCAATGGATGCGACGAAGCACACGCCGCTGACGCTCACGGAAGCCTGCAGGCTCATCGCCCGCTTCCTCAAGCCCGAGGCCGGCTTCGTCCGGACGGCGGTCGTCTACGGGATAGCCGTGGCGCTCCTGGGCCTCGCAGTGCCGGTGTCGGTGCAGCTCCTGATCAACTCGGTCGCCAATACGGCGCTGCCCGCGCCCCTGTTCGTCCTGTCCGGGCTGTTGCTCGGCCTGCTGCTCGCCGCAGCCCTGCTCAGCGCCGCGCGTATCTACATCCTGGCGCTGTTCGAGCGGCGCGTGTTCGCTAAAACCGTGGCGGACATCAGCCTGCGCGCCCTCCATGCCAGGGCCCCCCATTTCGAAGAGGCCCACCGCGGCGACCTGTTCAACCGCTTCTTCGACCTCATGACGGTCCAGAAGGCGGTCCCGCATCTCCTGGTCGGCGGCTTCGCGATCCTCCTGCAATCCGGGATCGGCCTCGTCCTGACGAGTTTTTACCACCCGTTCTTCCTCGCCTTTAATCTGGTGGTGGCCGCCGTGCTCATCGGCATCGCGCTCCTCTGGGCGGGGCCGGCGGTCCGGTCCGGCGCGGCGCTGAGCCATGCCAAGCACGAGACCGCGCGCTGGCTCGAGAGCCTCGGCGGCTCGAACGGCTTCTACCGGCATGGTGCACGGCTCACGACCGCGCTGGCCCGGTCGGAAGCGATGACCTCCGCCTACGTGCGGGCGCACCATCGCCACTTCCGCCACACCTTCGCGCAGGCCGTCGGATTCCTCCTGGTCTACGCGCTCGCGAGCGCCGGCCTCCTGGCGATGGGCGGGTGGCTGATCCTGCAAGGGCAGCTGTCGCTCGGGCAACTCGTGGCGGCGGAGCTCGTCCTGTCGAGCGCTTTCTACGGGATCTCGCAACTGGGCCACCACGCGAGGACCTTCTACGACCTCGTCGCCGCGCTCCACGAACTGTCGCTGTTCGAGGAGATCGAGCAGGCGGACGGCGACGGATGGAACGGCCCGGGTCCCGCCAACGGGAACCTGCGCCTGCGCGAAGTCGAGCACCACGGCCACCGCTTCGATTTCGCGGTCGAGAGCGGCGAGATCCTCGCCGTGGCCGCCGACGACGGTGTCGAGCGGGCACTTGCGGACCTCATCGAGCGGAGGGTTCGGCCCGTGCGCGGGTGGGTGATGATCGGGGGAGCCGACATCGCGGCCTTCGGTCCGGAGGGTCTGCGGTCTGAGATCCTCGTCATGGAACGGCCGACGCTCGCCGAGACGACCATCCGCGAGTACCTGTCGGGCGGCGACGTGTCGTGCCCCGCCCGGATGCACGAGTCCCTTGAGCGTGTCGGACTGGCTGAGCGCATCCGGCGCCTGCCCTCCGGTCTCGGCACTCCCTTGTCAGCGTCCGGCTCGCCACTCTCGACTGGAGAGGTCGTCGCCCTGAAGCTGGCCGCCGCGCTCCTGCGGCCGCCGAAGCTCGTCGTCCTGCCGACGCTCCTCGACTTGTTGCCACCGGACCGCGTCGGGGCTGCGCTCGCGGGCTTCCGTGAGGTGGGCACGACGGTGCTGCACGTCACCTGCCGTCCCCCGCTGCCGGTCCACGACGACCAGATCCGGCTGGGCGCCCACGGCTATGGGCGCGCCGCCGGACGTGAGGAACCGCTCGATAAGGCAGTGCCGAGGGAGAAGCCCCATGCTGTCGCGGCCTGAACACCTCCATCGCTTCCCCACGCTGACCGCGATCCGGCCTCCACGCGCGGCGGTCGCCCTCGGCTGGATCATCGGGATCGGGACCGTCCTCGCGATCCTGGTCCTACTCTACGTGCCCTGGGTGCAGACCTCGGCCGGGACCGGGCGCGTCATCGCGCCCAACCCCGCCGACCGGGTGCAGATCGTCACGGCGCTGGTCCAGGGCCGGGTGGAGCAGTGGTACGTCGAGGATGGCCAGCGGGTCCGCGCTGGGGATCCCATCGCTCGCCTCGTCGACAACGACCCGTTCCTGCTCAAGCGGCTGGCCGCCGAGCGGGAGCAGGTCGAGGCCGAGATCGCGGCGGCCAATCAAGGCGTGAAGGTGGCGGAAAGTCAGGTCAGCCAGACGCGCGAGGCCGCAGAGAAGGGTTTCGTGACCCGGCGCAACTTCGAGGCCGCGCAGATCCGCGTGGCGGAGCAGCGCGCGAAACTGGCCGAGGCCAAGGCCAAGCTCAGCCGCCTCGAAGTGACCGTGAACCGCCAATCGGCACAACTCGTGCGCACCCCGAGGGACGGCCGCATCCTGCACGTTAACGCCGCCGCCGCCGGCACGCTGGTCAACGCGGGGGACACCCTGGCCACCCTCGCGCCGCACGCGCCGGAACGCGTCATCGAGTTGATGGTCGACGGGCGGGACGTCGCCCTGATCAGGCCCGGCCAGACGGTGCGTCTGGCCTTCGAGGGCTGGCCCGCGATCCAGTTCAGCGGCTGGCCCTCGGTGGCCCACGGCATGTTCGACGGGCGGGTGCGAACCGTCGACCCTTCCGCCCAGCCGACCGGCCTGTTCCGCGTGCTGGTCGAGCAGGACCCCGACCAAGCCAGATGGCCGGACGTCGACTTCATCCCGCTGGGCGCCAAGGCGCGGGGCTGGATCCGAATGGAGACGGTGTCGGTGGGCTACGAACTCTGGCGCGTGCTCAACAACTTCCCGCTGGAGTTTCCGCGGACGCCTCGAAACCCGGCCTGAATGACTGAAACTGGTGTGGCGAGCAGAGGGGCGATGCCTTGTTTACATCGCGTGTCCGCTTTTTAAGTTCGGCGTCCGAAAGTAGACGGTCGCAAAACCACCCATCTGAGACGCTCGTGGAGGCGGCCTGCGGCGACTGATGCTGGCCGTTTGCGGTCTGTCCGCTTTGAGGCTCGGGTGGCGGACAAGCAGACGTTCCACGCGTCACGGGTGGTGGGCTCAAAGTGCCCCATTCCAGACCTTCGACGTCGGCCAGCGATATCCCATCTTATCGGACAGGACTGGAGCGATCAGGGATCAGAGCCGGACACTGGTGCGTCCAGTCCTTTTCCGCAGTATGCCCGGACCACTATGCCGTCCTATCATTGCGGCGTGTACCAGATCGGCGAGGTGTACGCCCGCTCCGTGATGGTCATGGGCGTGCCCGGCAAGGGCTGCGTTCCGAACCGCTTCGCATCGTAGGCCGTCCAGCGTGGCGTCGGAATCTCGATCACTCGGCCGTAGTAGAAGGCCGGCTGGCCGGGGTCGAAGTCTGGGTCAGTCCACACCGTCGCCAGCTCCGGCGCGCCGATCGTGTTCGTCCAGGTGGCGTTCGCCTCGTCGACTGTGTTGCCGACCGGCGGCAGCTTGCCGTCCGCGCCGGGCTTGCGCCTTACGGGGTCGGCCCAGGCGACGTCGTAGACCTTCTCCTGCGGGGTGCCGTCCTTCGCCAGCCAGCCCTTCACGATCTGGTAGCGGTCGAGGTTGGCGCCGAGCGGATCCTTCAGCACGGCCACCAGGAAGGTGGGCGCCTTGCCCGGCGGTGCAGACCGCAGCTCGCCGCCCATCGGAACGCCCTTGGTGTAGCCGGTATAGGCGGGAAGCCGGTTCTCGGCATCCTGCGGGACGAAGTCCCAGCCGCCGAAGAACCGCACGATCATCCGTGGACCCGTCGTGCCGTAGGTCTCCCGGCGCTGCATCGCGTCCCACAGCGACGCACGGCTGTTGTCCTTCGCCCACACGGCGGCATAGCCCGAGGCGGAGACCTGCCAGTCCATCACCTTGATGTGGGTCTGCGGGTTTTCGAAGAAGGTGGCGCGCATGCGCTCCGGACTGGGCTCCTGCGGCGTGGTCTTGCCGAAGAAGTTGTCCTCCTCCATCGCGGCGAGGCCCGTATGCGCGTCGCTGCTGCCGACGAGGCCGAACGTGTAGGGATTGGCGCCCAGCGTCTGCCCGAGCTTGAGTCCGTTCTTCAAGGCCGAGCGGGCGTACTCAAACTCCAGCATCTCCTTGGTCTTGGAGACGCTGCCGTCGAGGTTGCCGAAGTCCCAGCGCTCGAAGTTGGCGAACTCGTCGTTGGGCGACAGGAATGGATGCGTCTCGCTGTCGCCCTTGGTCTGCGAGGCCTCGTAGAGCCGCTCCCATTTGGCGCGCGTCTCGGCATACTCGCGGTCGAGCTTCTTGCCGAAGGCCTCGACGGTGGGAAACATCAGGCCGTTCGAGAGATTGCCGTTGTGCGAGATCGCCAGCACGCTGCCGCCGGTCTTGTCTTGGTAGGCCTGCATCCATTTCCACAGCTCCGTCGGGTTGTCGCTGCCCAGCGGCGCGAGGGTCGTGAATGGCTCGATCTGGCTCGCCTTGTCGCCGTTGTCGCGGAAGATGACGTTGCGGTGCAGGTTGTTGCCACCTGTGTTCGAGGTCCATTCGTAGCCGATGAAGGCGGTGAAGCGGCCGGGCTCGTTGTACTGCTCGGCGGCCGCAATCGTCTCCTGCCAAGCGCCGCGATAGGATCGCGTGCCGGGCAAGTACATGAGACCCTTCGGAAAGGTGCCATGTGAGAAGGCCAGGATGATCTCAAGGGCCGCGTCCGCGCCCTTGCCGGACTGGATCATGTCGTACCAGCGCCGGCCCGTCGGGTCGGCCAGCACCTCGGGCTTGCCGGCGAACAGGTCGGGGAAGAAGCCCATGTTGTCGGAGTGGTCGGCGACGACGAGGAAGTCTAGCGGACGGGAGAGCTTCGCCGGTTGGCCGGACGAGGCCGTCACCTGCTCGCCGCGGGCGAAGCGGTAGGCGTCCTTCGGCCCGAGCCGCGCCCCGAAGGCGCCCGCGTCGAAGGAGAACGAGGTGTGCAGATGGGTGTCGCCGAAGAACGGTCGCGTGGGGAATTCGCGGTTGGCGTAAGGGGAATACGGCGGCTTCGGCAGCACTTTGTCGATCTGCTCCCGCGACGGGGAGCCCACGTCCTGGGCCCTGGCCGGCGCGATCACGCCAAGCGTTATCAGGATCGTCAGGACCGACCGTTTGCACGTCACCCTCACCATGTCTTCCTCCCTTCGCTCAACCTCCGTGACCTGACCTCCTGTCCGCGGGCCGCGGCACTAGGCTCAGAACGTAACCACACGCTGGATCACCCAGAACATCGCCACGGTGCCAATGGCGTAGGGCGGCACCGTCTCCGCCCAGGCGGGCCACGCCACCCGGAGGCGCTTTGCCACCGCTACGAGGGCCAGCACGCCCGCGATGAACAGCAACTGGCCGGCCTCGACACCGAGATTGAAGAACAGCAGCGCCACCGGGATTTGGCCCTCCGGCAGGCCAATTTGGCTCAGCGCCCCGGCGAAGCCGAACCCGTGCAAGAGACCGAAGGCGAAGGCGACGATCCACGGCATGCGCGCCGCCAGACCAACCTGTCCCCGGCGCGCGTGCAGGATCTCGGCCGCCACAAACACGATGCTGAGCGCGATCACCGCCTCGACGGGCCTGGGCGGCACGTGGACGATGCCGAGCGTCGCCAGCCCGAGCGTGATGCTGTGCGCCACCGTGAACGCCGTCACGGTCTTCACCAGCCGCCACGTTCCCGTCGTGAGCATCAGCAGGGCCAGCACGAACAGCAGATGGTCGATCCCTGTGAGGATATGCTCGACCCCGAGGCCGAGGTACGTGCCCGCCACGCTCCAGGCGCTCGGCCGGGCCGGGATCAGGGCGTCCGGCTGCCGCGGCGTGAGCCGCTCGACCCACGTGCTGCCGTCGGCGAAGGAGACGCGGACGAGCACGTCCGTGAGCGTGCTCTCCAGGCCCTTGATGCGCAGCGTCTGGCCGCGCAGGCGGTCTGCCCGCAGGCGCCAGGTCTGAACGGCGGCCTCGCCCGTCCGACGGGCCGTGACCGGGGCCAGGACCTCGATTGGGCCGGAGAAGCCGGGGTCCAGGGCCAGGCGCATCTCGCCCGCCATCGGGGTTTTCCACAGCACACTGAACTCGCCGGGCCGGTCCTCGCTCAAGTCGAGATAGGCGGGCCGGACCTCGTGCGCATAGCCAGAGAACGGCAACAGGAACGCAGTCAGCGCGGCAAGGATCGCAAGCCATCTCACGGGCGGACCTCCACCTGCTCGGCGAGAGGCCCCAGGAGCGGACGCACGGCCGGGTCGACGGTGACCCGGTACTTCTGCATCAGTCCCTGAAGAAGCTGGGTCTGGGCTGCCTCCTGCCGCTCGCGGCGCCACTCCTCCGTGAGCCGCTCGCGGATCTCGGCCAAGGGGCGGGCTTTGGGGGGTGACACCGCCGTGACCTTCACTAAGTGTAGCCCGTAGCTGGACTCGACCGGCCCCGACCAGCGCCCGACTGGAAGGCCGAGGACGGTCCGCGCGAACGAGGGGCCGAAAAGGTTGCCGAGCGCCTGCTCGTCCTGGTCCGCGAAGCTGTCGCCGAGCAAGAGGCCGTCGCCCTGCTCCTCTGGCACTGCGGAACCGTCCAACAGGGCTGCGAGTGGGGCGCGGGCGCGGTCGTCGCCGTGCTCACGGCGGAAGAAGACTTGTGTGAACGACACCCGCAGCAGGGTGCGGACGACATCCGGACGGGTCTCATACATCGCACGCAGCTCGGCCTCAGTGGGCTCGGCCACCTGGATGGTATCGTCGAGGAGGAAGGCCATCTTCTGCATCAGCCGGCGACGGATGACCGTGTCGCCGACATCGAGCTCCAGCGCCTTCGCCTCGCGGGCGAGTACCTCTTCCCGCAGGTGGTCCGCGATGAGGCGCGTGAGCTCCTCGCCCGTGGGTGGGCGCCGCCACTGGCGTGTCCACATCTTCTTCAGCCACTCGGCGTCGGCTTCGGTGATCCTGACGGCCGGAGCCATCGGAGCCTTGTCCTCGCCTGGGCTGACAGCGGCGTGGGCAGCGAACAGCAGTCCGCCGAGGACGAGAAAGTGTAGCAGGGGCTCCTTCAGCAGCCTCATGCAGCAGCCTCGTGGTCACGTCTTGGTCACCATGAGTCTTGGCGCGAAATGAGGGTCTTTGCTTGACCGTTTCGGCCACCCGCTTGGCCATAATAGATAGCAGTGATGCGCCGCGTTCTGTCCGAGCCGCTCTCGCCGGCCTAAGCGCCCTCGGCACCCGCGATGCCGTTCTCGTCAGTCAGGGTCGCTGGCTCGCGACATGGCACTTCCTTAGGTCTGGAGCTGGCGCGACCCAGACCTACAAGCTGAGCTGTCGCAGCGTCTGCTTCGGAGATGTCGCCCCAACCAACTGAATGACCAGGTTGGGCGCCAAGCCAAACGTCCGGTTCTGCGCGCGATAGCGAACCGGTGTGACGGAGTCTGGCCGTAAGTGGAACGGCCGCTTCGGAGACGGTCGGCCGGAAAAGCAGACGGCCTCCTAACGACCCAAGTCGGCCCTACTGACGGCCGTTGGCGTTTCCCGAAAGCCGCCATTCGTCGGCCACTCGGTAACTTCGGCTTGGAGTGGTGAGCCGTCATTGAGTTGCCGCCCGAGAGCAGACATTCAGCCTTGCCAATTGCCGACGCACAGAAAGCTTGGCCGAGCCCGCCGAAGCGGGCGTCGAACTTCACGGTGCGGTCAACCAGAGCTTTCGCGATTCATCGTGAGCAGCGCTGGTAGCCGACCCCGATCGTATCCTGGTCATTGTAGTAGCGCTTGAGAGCCCCGGCCGCAGGCGCCATGAGAACCCTGACCTCGTTACCAGCCACGGCATTCATGCAGTCAAGGAGGAGAAGCTGGCGATCCCCGACTGGCCGGACCGACTTGATTTGGCACGATGCCATCGGGGTTCTCAGACGCCTGCCAGAAATCATGAAGGCGGGCGCGAAGATATCGACCGGTTTCTTGAACGCMGTCGCCTTTCCGTCGGAGGCATAGACATCCGCGCAGCCGCGTCCATCCAACACCCAGGTACCCTGATATTCCGACAAGCCGGCCTGAACCGCCCATGCGTCCGGCGTTCCGGCCAAGATGGCAAGGCCTAGCCCGAGCGCAACGGCCGCAATGACACGCTCGGTTCTCATCGAGGCCCCTTTTGTTGCCAAATCAGCCGCTTTGACCGTCACACACGGCTTGCTCGCCCGGGATGATGAGCGTGGGTTCTCCGGTCTGTTTTGGGCATTCGGGAGCCTAGCTGCGTCCGATGGCTGATTCTCGCGCCGCCACGCGCTTGGCGTCATGGCCGCCCAGCGTCGGAAGGCATGTGTGAAGCCGGCGGGTTCGGAGAAATTCAGGACCGTTGAAATCTGCGTCACGCTCATGCTGGTGTCAGCCAAGAGTTGCCGTGCCACTTGGAACTGTGCCTCGTCGGCGAGTTTCGTGAACGTCGTTCCCTGGGCTTTCAGGCGGCGACTCAAGGTGCGTCGCGTGACCAGCCGCATGCGCGCCATACGCTCTGCATGGCAGCGCTGCCGGGTTACCTGGGTCCGAAGGTATTGGCGAAGCTCATCGGTGAAACTGGATGACTGCTTAAACTCAAGCTGGCTAACGTGGTCTTCTGCGCTCTGGCGGACAGTGAGGTCTGCACCGGCAATACGCTGCTCAAGAAGCTCGGCCGAAAACACTAAGGCAGCAGCCTCTTGATCAAACCGGACGGGCGCTTTGAAGAACTGGTCATAGACGGTTGTGTCGCGCGGCTGATAGCGCGGAAGCAGAACCTCCTCCGGAGCCCACTTAGACCCACACAGCGCCCGAAGCACGTTGGTCATCGTGGCGAGCGCTCTCTCTGAATGGATGGCAGCGCTCCCGGCTTCTGGACCATAGGGGGCGTAGCTCAGGACAGTGATGTCGCTGTCGATGCCAAGCCCGACCACCGCGCCCCAGTTCTGCGTACCACAGTGCGCTTCGAGAGCCCGCAAGGCGTCGCCGACGGTGTCCGAGTGGCGCATCAGCAAGCCCAACCATCCCAGCGAAGCCAGGGTGGCGCGCTGGCCGACGAGCAGCCCGAGATGAGGACAGTTCGTCCGCTCGGCTCCGAGGGCGATCAGGCGGCCGAGGGTGACATAGGGGACGAGCTTGCCGCTATCGAAGAGGCTGGGATCAAGCCCTAATTCGGCGAGGAGGTCGTGGGGATCGGCACCAAGTTCGACAAGGGCAGTGTAAATCGCCTGCCCAACCCCAGGACGGCTCAAGGCAACAGCGAACGGCTTCCCGTTGGCGCTGGGATCTTGGTCTCCCGCTGTCCAGCCTGATTGTCCGGGCGAGCCTGCCGACACAGAAGACGACATGGGCCTTCCTGTTCGAACGCCGAACTGGCGTAAGCGGCACAGTATACTGAGGTCAAGCCGGATGACTTGATCAAACGGGACACCGCCAAAGCGCGAATGGGCGAGCTGGGTACTCCAGTGCCGCTCAGACCGCCGGCAAGCAGACCATCAAAAGGTCCGCTTAGGGTCGGAAGTGGGCGAGGCAGTCACGTCCGCTTCGATGCCTTTCTGCTCGTAAGCGGACCGCCGGCAATCCACCCGCTGCAGTCATAACCCGCTGTCGGTCATGCGGCCGGAAAACGGACCTTTCCGCGGTCGGCAGAGAGTCGGGAGCGGATTTGACTCGAATACGAAACGCCGTCCATCCAAGCAGATAGGAGCCGAGATGGGCATGCCGTTTAGTGACGGCGTTGCTGCTTGCATGACGTCATCACGCCCGTTGGCAGAGAAGCCTTCGGCCTCAAGCGTTCTGGAGCGGGCCGCTCTCACAGGTGAGACCCATCAGCCATAGGCACACGGAAACCTCGAACGATGGGCCTATTGGCCCATTGAGGGGAAGGTGGCTAAGCTCGACATAGAGCCCGCTTTCGCACTGTGAGCCGTCTCATGAACCGAGAAGAGGCAGACGGTGATGATTGGCGTTCGGTAAGCACGCGTGTTCCCGATGAGGAAACAATCAGGATAGCGAAAGAGCGGGCTCGTGAGCCTGGCCATGGCCGCTCTGCGGCCCAGCCGTCCGAAATACCTCCCGCTGGATGGCGGGACATTCTTAAGAGGGTCTTCTGGGCGGTCCCTCGCGACCGTGTTCTCTCAACGGCTGGTGGCGTTGCCTTCTTCGCCCTTCTGTCCACGTTCCCAGGCATCGCGACGATCGTATCACTCTACAGCTTGTTCGCAGATCCTGCTGTTATTGGCCAGCACTTAAGCGTGCTCAAAGGGGTCCTACCCGACGGCGTTCTCGATCTGATTGCGGCCCAGCTTCAGCACGTTGCCCAACAGGGCACAGGGACCCTCAGCACGGCCTCACTGCTCAGCTTCTTCATCGCCTTTTGGAGCGCCAACTCAGGGGTTGTCGCCCTCTTCGACGCACTGAACGTCATCTATCGGGAGCGCGAGAATCGAACCCTGGTGCGTGTTTACGCGACCACCTTCCTGTTCACGACGACCGGAGCCATCGTCACAGTGGCCGCTATCGGCATCGTGGTGGGCGTTCCCATTCTTCTGAACGAGATCGGCTTTGGTGCACGAACGGAGACAGTGATCCGGATCATGCGTTGGCCAGCCCTGATCTTCCTCGTTAGCCTCGGCCTTTCGCTTGTCTATCGATATGGCCCAAGCCGTCGTGAGGCAAAGTGGAGATGGGTCAGTTGGGGTAGTGCCGTTGCGGCGAGCGGATGGGTAGGCGCGTCGGCCGTATTCTCTTGGTATGTCGCAACCTTCGACAGCTATAACCGAATTTATGGCTCTCTCGGAGCTGGCATTGGCTTCATGTCCTGGATCTGGATCTCGATAGTCATCGTCCTTCTTGGTGCTGAACTGAACTCCGAGATGGAACGGCAGACGGCGCGGGATAGCACCGTTGGACAACCGAGGCCGTTGGGATCTCGAAAGGCATTTGCCGCCGACACGGTCGGGCAACCTTAGGGTCTGAACTCACCAGCTTGGCCATTCTATGGGCGGCTTCCGACCCAACCCAGCCGCTCGGACCGTCGTTGGCGCTTCTCCAAAGCGGTCGTTCCTCAGCCGTCCGCCAACTTCGGCTCGGGGTGGGGAGCAGACCTTGGCTCTTTGCCGGGAAGCGGACGTACCGCATCCGACCCGGCCTCGCCGTTCTGAATGTTTCGCGCTACGACCCACAGCCAGATATTCAGGGCAGGCGAACGCCGCGCTCGATCTCGAAGTGGCGCTTCCAATCTCGCCGGAGATCGCCGGTCCGTCGCTCGAAGCGTTCATCGAGAAAGACCGCTGCCTCGATGCGGTCGGCCCGGAAATGGCGGAAGGCTTGCCGGAGTTCGCACCACGCGGCAAGCAGGCGGATGGTATCGGCGTAGCCGACGATCACCGGCCAGATGACGCGCTCGTTCGTGCGGCCAGCCTCATCGCGGTAGTGGATGCGCACCTTGTACCCCGCGCGGATCGCAGCACGCAGCCGGGCCATATCGAGCCCATCGACGGACCTGTCGCGGGCGAGAGTAGCGCCGACGCTCGGATCCGCGATGAACGGGCGCAGATGGTCGGGTACAACGTGCGCGATCTTCACGAGCAGATCGCGCGCCGCGCTTGCAAGCCCCGGATCACCCCGATCCGCGACCCACTGCGCGCCAAGCACTGCCGCCTCCAATTCGTCGGCGCTAAGCATCAGCGGCGGCATGTCGTAGTCGCGGTCGAGGACGTAGCCGATCCCTGCTTCTCCCCGGATCGGCACGCGCTGCGCGATTAAATCTGCCACGTCGCGGTAGACCGTGCGGACCGTCACTTCGAGTTCGGCGGCCAGCATCGAGGCCGTGGTCGGCCTCACCGAGCGGCGCAGGATTTGGATGATCTGAAACAGGCGATCTGCGCGACGCATCGGCTCATCCATGCTGACAGGATGGTGTCAGCAGGGTTCAGTTACGCCCATCTCCGGCGGTCGCAAAGCCGCGCTTGCTCAGGAGAACGAAGTGCATCTCGCCTCTACCCGTATCATTACCGCCGATGTCGACCGTCTGGTCGGGTTCTACGAAGCCGTGACGGGGCTTGCCGCCACGCGCTACACGCCTGACTTTGCCGAGATCCACACGCCGGGCGCGACGCTGGCGATCGGGAGCACGCGCACCTTAGCCTTGTTCGGTGGCGACAATGTCGCAGAGGCCGCAGCCAATCGAAGCGCGATCATCGAGTTTCGGGTTGGCGACGTGGATGTAGAACACGCGCGGCTCACGTCTGGCATCGACGTGGCGGTGGTGCAGCCGCCAACGACGATGCCGTGGGGCAACCGCTCGATCTTGCTGCGCGATCCGGACGGCACGCTCGTCAACCTGTTCACCCCAGTCGCGGCGGAAGCCAAGCAGCGCCTTGATCAACGCTGATACGGCGAGAAGCGTATCCTCTGCCGTCCGCTTCTCGCCCAAAGACACGCGAAAGCGGACCGGCAGAAAAACACCCAGCCCAGTCGTCTGACGCTGCTTCACGAGAGCCTAAGAGCGGACGCTCCCAGGTTCCGCAAAGGGTCGTGACTGGGCACTCAGGCGATGCCGCTTCCATCGATTACTGCCCGAAAGCGGACCGGCGGCAATCCACCCATCTGAGACGTTCAGGCAGGCGCTTCGTGGTGGCAGATGCTGGCCGCAAGCGGAATGGCCGCTTCGGAGTGGGCATACCGCAAAAGCGGACGCTTACTCCGATCCAACTAGGGCCCTCAGTTGACTCGAAGCAGCCTGGGCGGCCAAGCGCGGGCTGGACATCACTGTGGCGGCCAGCGCGCTGTTCCTGCTGCTGCCGCTCTTGCTGCTGATTGCCGGTCTGGTGTTTGCCGGAGACCGCAACCCGCCGATCCACCGGCACGTGCGCGTGGGCCGTCACAGGCGCCGCTTCGGTTGCTTAAGGTTCCGCTCCGTAATCACCGACGGCGGGGCGGTGCTGACCGCACATCTTTCCGCTAACCCGCAGTCCCGGGCCGAATGGGCCGCCACGAACGAGTTCACCGACGACCCGCGCATCACCACCATCGGTGAGGTGCTGCACCGGACCTCGCTCGACGAGTTCCCCAACTCTGGAAACTGCTGCGCGGCGAGATGAGCCGGTATCGCTGCCCGCACCGGAGGCTCAGCGCATCGAAATGGGAGAGGGTCAACTCGTCAGCGACACGGGCGGCGTGCGGGTGAGCTTCGGCCTAAAGGGCTGGGCGATCCTGACCGCCTGACCAGCGGTCCGAAGGAACCCTGCTCCGGCCCCGTCAACCGAGCGGGGCGTCGATCACGCCCGGATGTTGCGGTGGGTGGGCAGCGAGCGTGCCCCTATGAAGCGGGTTGACGTTGCCACGATGGCAAGGTGCAGCGTTGCCGCCGGGACCGCTGAGCTGAGAGGAGACGTCCTGTGAAAAGCCTGTTCGTGACCACTGCCGCCCTGCTAATGCTCAGTGCGGCCCCCGCCTTGGCCATGAGCTGCTGTGGCGGAGGCAAAGGCGCGATGATGTGCGGAAAGAACAGCATGGCGACGAGCCATACCGGCAAGGTCAAGAAGGGCAGCTGCTGGTGCGAGGGCATGAATGGCCGCAACATGAGCAGGCGCATCTAAACGACGCCACAACGCTCCGTATCCACGCCGGCCTGACCAGCGGTCTGCTTCACGGTGCGAGAGGCAGGTGAAAAGAGCTGTGCCTTTCGCCCCTCATCCCCTCCCGGCCTTGTCGATACGCATGCTTCAACGTCCGGGGATAATCGGGAATGGTCGCCACAGCGGCGTCCGCTTCATCCAGCACGCGCCGGGAAGCCGACAGGCGCACCACCACCTTCAACGGGTGGCAGCAGAACGCCGGGCGCGTATGCGCAGCTAGCCATACAGCAAACCTCTATCGTATACTCGCTGTACGATTTTGCATGGTGAGATCAGGATCAATCACCCCATGCCGCTCCATCCAGATACCCATTCACAGCCCTGCGCTGATGAAAGCGGAACGCCGCCGCATCCGAAGGTCGAAGGTCGGCCGGACTTGCCGCGCGCCCAAACCTGCACCGCGGACCTTCGCCTGCACAGCCTGCATGGGCAGATCGATCGGGCGGATGCGGAGCCGGCGCCTGACCCGGACGTGTTTCGCGATGACCTTCTGCGGCTGCTGCCCGAACTAAGGCACTTTGCGAGATCGGTCACGCAGGCGGCAGAGAAGGCCGAAGACCTCGTCCAAGAGACGCTTCTCAGGGCTTGGCAGAGCCAGGATCAATACCGCTCGAGCAACGACTTGAAGGCATGGGCCTTCGCGATGATGCGGAACAGCATCTTGTCCCACAGGCGCGACATGGACCGCGAACTCCCCGATCCGGGCATGGCCGCCGCAGAGCGACCGGCCGGCTCCGTTAATTAAGGGTCCACGTCCAGCCGGCTCTGAAGCTCCCGAGCGGTCGCGTGCTCGACCGCGCCATCAGGAGTGCAGATCGATGTGGTGCGCGTTCGTGCCCTGATCCGAAAGCCCGATCAGCTCGACGTTGCCATGCGACCCAGCCTCGGCCGGTGTGTGGCTTGGCGCGGCAGCAAGCCCGCGCTGGCCATCGGATGAGAACACGAGGTTTCCGGCTGGGTCGACCTGCGCTGCCAGCGGCTGCGCCTGACTCTGCCCACCGGCATGGGATGTCTGGCTGACGGAGGACGGCTGACCACCGCTCACGGCGGGCGATGCGCCCGAACCTGGCGGATCAACCGGCTGCCCGGAGCTTATGTGCGGCCCAGGATCTGCCGCCGCAGCAGTGTTGGCGTGAGGCGCGCCCTGAGCCTCGGTGCCGGGTTGGACGTGCCCTGGATCCGCGCCGTTCGCATCGGCCTGCGATGCGCCGGACTGATGGCTCGCGTTCGCGCCGTTGGCCCTACCATGACCCTCGGCGCCGTGCGTGGCTGATCCGGCCTCCTTGAGCTGACCCGGTGCCTCGCCGCTCTTGCCGGGTGTCTCGCTGGCTTGAGCAGAGCCTGGATCCGTGCCACTCGCATCGGCCTGCGATGCGCCGGCCTGATGGCCCGCGTTCGCGCCGTTGGCCGCACCGTGACCCTCGGTACCATGGGTGACCGATCCGGCCTCCTTGAGCTGACCCGGTGCCTCGCCGCTCTTGCCGGGCGACCCGTCGGCCTGAGCAGAGCCTGGATCCGCGCCGTTCGCATCGGCCTGCGACGCGCCGGACTGATGGCCCGCATTCGTGCCGTTGGCGCCGCCATGACCCTCGGCGCCGGGCCGGTTTTGATCCGGCTCGCTTCTGCCGGGATGAGCCGGATCTCCAACCGCGTTCGCGGCACTCAAGGCCTCTCCCTCTGGAGCGGGGCCGCCCCGAGCGGCGTGCTCCTGTCCCCCGGTCCCGTCCTCCCTCCGCGCAGGCGCCAAACGAGTCAGGTCGGCCTGCGTCGTCGCAGTGACCCCGTCGATCGGCGATGACGGCGTCTCGGGCGCTGAATGCCCGATTGTCTGCGCTGCGCTCTGATGCTGAGACGCGGTCTCACCATTTGTGGCGGGCGACGGGCCCGCCTGCCCCGCACCGTCGGCGCTGCCCGATGCGGCCGCACCGGCGTCCGACCAGGCCTCCGGGGACGTTGACGACCCTGCGGTTCGGGGTGTGCCCGCCTCCGCCGCTTGGGCCGATGCCTGATATGCGGGCTCCAGGCCTGCCCAGGCAGGACCGTGCACGAGCGTCGGATGTCCCGGACCGATGGCTCTGACATCGGTGCTGCCCGGTTGGGAGGGCGCGGCCGAAATCGGCTCGGCCGTCGTGGAACCGGCAGTCCCGCTCGCTGCCTGGCCGCTCGCGCCGGACGTGAGCGGCACACCCGCGCTCGCGGTGCGGATCGCCTCGCCTGCGGGCACCGGGACGCTGCCCTGCTCCCACGAGGCGACAGCGTTGCCGCCCGCTGAGCCGAAGGACAGGCCCGGCTCCGTCGCCGGCTCGCCATGGTCGGCAGCGAAGGCATCGGCCGCGAAGACCATCGCGGAGAACACGATGACGCCGAACTGCTTGCGATGGCTGTCGCGCTCATCGGCGTCGCCGGAATCTCCGGCGCCCGCCGCCCGGTGCTGGAGCGTCTGGCCCGATGGACCGGCCGGAACCGGGCCGTCGCCCGCGTGCTCTTGGTCAGCCGCGAACGCGTTATGGGGTGACAGGCTCAAAGCCGCAGCCGCGACGAGAGCGGCGAGCAGGGCGGCCGGATGGACCGAGAGCTTCGTTCCGTCGGCTCCTTGCGGGATTGGAAGGAGTTCCGGGTAGCGCTGGGCGACTTGGTTGATCAGGACACGGAAGTCGCTGCCCCGCATCGGGCTGTCCAAGACTTCGGAGGCAATGAAGTAGCTGCCGTCGATCCGGGCGAAATGCATGATCGCGTCGCCGTCGGGCCGGCAGAAGACGAACCAGGGCTCCGCCTCGTCGCTCAGACCCTGCTCGCTGCCGATCTGCAGGCCGGCCCGGATCAGCGCGGCCTCGACGCGGTAGAACTCCGCGAGCTCCTGCTGCGACCAGCCGCCCTGGCTGGTCGATGCGGGCCGGAAGAAGGAGATGACCGCACCCATTGGGACCTCACTTCCGCACGTGGACTGACGAACAGGCTTTAACGCTCATGGAAACCGTGTCCGAGGGCTTCGAAGAACGGCGCAACCAGATAGTCGAGCGCCGTGCGCTCGCCGGCTGACACGACGATCTCGGTAGGCAGGCCCGCCAGGAGACGGGGCCGTACGTCGTCCGGCAATTGGTGATCGTCGATCTCGACCGTGCCGGCAAAGTAAGGCTGCTTCGTCCCCTCATCGAGCAGGCGATCGCGCGAGACCAGGGTCAGCGTTCCGAAGATGGCGGGCGTGCGGCGCGTCTGGAAGGCCGGGAACTTGACCTCGGCGCGCATGCCGGCATGGACGGCCTCCAGATCGTTCGGCGCGAACTGGACGCTGATCACGAGCCGGTCGTTGGTCGGGACGATCTCCATCAGCGGCTCGCCGGAGCGGATCACCTGCCCGATCGTGTAGACCTTCAATCCCTGGATGACGCCCTGATGCGAGGCCCGGACCTCGTGCCGCCGGAGAATATCCTGGGCAACGATCAGCTTCTCGCGCAGTTCGGAACTCTTCTGACGGACGTCCAGAAGCTGTGCCGTTAGTGTCTCCTGGAGCTTCTGCTTGAGTTGCGCCGCCTGCATCCCCGCCTCGTTGATGCCGTTCTGCGCCTTGGCGGTCTCGGCCACGGACCGCCCGATCACACCCGCGAGGCGTGCGTGCTCCCGCTCCATCATCAGGACGCGGGAGAGCGGGATGAGGTTCTTCTCGCGCAGGCCGCGCAGGCCTTCCAGCTCCTGCTGGATCAGGGCGACCTGTTGCTCGACCGAGGCCTTCTCGACCGCGAGCCCGGCGATCTCGGTCTTCAGCTGCGTGACGCGCGCCTGAATGAGCCCAAGCTGTGCGTGAAACGACGCGCGCCGCTCCGACAGCTGACTGGCTTGGTCGTCGATCATGCGGGCCACGGCCCGGTCATTCCGTCGCGACGCGATCTCCGGCGGCAGGACCAGATCCGGCGCCTGCTCCTGCTCGGCGCGCAACCGCGCCTCGAGGATTAGGGCCGCGTCGAGCTGGCCGCGGAGCAAATCGTTGCTGGCGCGCGATTGCACGGGATCGATGCGGAGCAGGACGTCGCCCGCGTGGACGGTCTGCCCGTCCCGCACCAGCACCTCCTGCACGATGCCGCCTTCGAGATGCTGCACCACCTTGCGGCTGCCTTCCGCGACGATGATGCCGGGACTGATGACCGCCCGGTCGAGGCGCGCAGTGGCGGCCCAGCTCCCGACGACGCCGAACGTCGCGACGATCACGGCGTAGCCGGCGACGGCGTACACGCGCCAGTTGGTCGGACCGCCGCCCGCCCGCTCCACGTCAGGCGTGCGCTGCGGGGGCGACAGGCTCGGCATCGCAGCTCGCGAGAGGGTCATCGCCTATCCCGCGCTCCGCTGCACCTCGGAATCCCGGCGGCCCTGGGACGCCGGGGGAGCGGCAGGCGGCACCAGGGTCGGGACCGGGCGCGGGCCGGTGATCTGTGACAGAACCTGCTCCGCGGCGCCGTCGGTCTGCAAGGTGCCCCCGCTCATGAGCAGGACGCGGTCAGCCTCGGCCAGCAGGCTCACCTTGTGGGTCACGATCACCACCGTCGTGCCCGACTGCCTCAGCTCCGCCACGGCCCGCATCAGCGCGGCCTCGCCGACTTGGTCGAGACTCGCATTCGGCTCGTCCAGCACCAACAAGCTCGGCTCACCGTAGAGAGCGCGGGCCAGCGCGATGCGCTGACGCTGGCCGCCGGACAATCCGTGCCCGTCCCGCCCGATCACCGTGTTGTACCCGTCCGGAAGGGACTGGATGAGCTCGTGACAGCCCGCCTTCCGGGCCACCGCGATGACGCGCGCGTCGTCCTCGGCGGCGAACCGCGCGATGTTCTGCGCCACCGTGCCGTCGAACAGCTCCACGTCCTGGGGCAGGTAGCCGACGTGCTGGCCGAGCGCCTGCTTGTCCCAGTGACGCAAGTCGGAGCCGTCGATGCGCACGGTGCCGTCGAGCAGGGGCCAGACCCCGGTCAGGGCGCGCACGAGGGTCGACTTGCCGGCCGCACTCGGGCCGATGATGCCTACGAGGCTGCCGGGCTCGAGCCGGAAGCTCACCGCGCTGAGGATCGGCCGCGTCGAGCCGGGTGCCGCCACGGAGATATTCTCGACCTGGATCGAGCCCTGCGGGCGCGGCAGCATCAGGCGGCGGGTCTCCGGCCCGGCGACGTCGATGAGATCCGTCAGCCTCCGGTAGCTGGCGCGGGCGGCCGTGAAGCCCTTCCAGTTGCCCACGACGGCCTCGATCGGCGCGAGCGTGCGGCCGATGATGATCGACGCGGCGATCATCGACCCGGCGGAGATCTCGCGGCGGATGGCGAGGTACGCGCCCGCCCCCAGAACCAGGGTCTGCAGGAGCATGCGGACGAACTTCGTCCCGGCGACGATCAGGCCGGCGCGATCGCTCGCACGGGCCTGAAGGACCAGGACGTCGTCGTGGCGCCGACGCCAGAGACCGCGCAGCGACGCCAGCATGCCCATGGCCTGCAGCACTTCCCCGTTCCGGAAGACGGTGGCGGCCTGCTGCCCCGCTTCGCGCGAGGCCTGACTGGCAGCGTTGAGTGTCCAGCGCGTCGCGATCTCGGTGAGCAACGTCAGCCCAAGGATCGTGCCGCCGCCCATGAGCGCCATCCAGCCGAACCAAGGATGCAGCACGAAACAGGCGAGCAGAAAGATCGGGATCCAGGGCAGGTCGCAGAACGCCAGCATCCCGCTGCCGGTCAGGAACTCGCGCAGGACATCCACGTCGCGCAGCGCCGTGTCGTGGCGCGCGCCGGGCCGGATCAGCATGCCGCGGTGGGCGGCATCGAAGATCGGATCGGCGATCTCCCGATCGAAGATCACGCTGCCACGCACCAGAAGGCGCGACCGCAGCATGTCCAAGGTCGCGTAAACGGCAAGGCCGAACGCGGCGATCAGCGTAATCCCGATGAGCGTCGTTTCACTGCGGCTCGGAATGACGCGATCGTAGATCTGAAGCATGTACAGCGGGCTGACGAAGAGCAGCAGATTGATGAACAATCCGAAGATCACAGCCGTCGCTAGAACCGGTCGAAGCGCGCGCAGGCCGGTGGTCAAGGTCGACGGCAGTGAGTGATCGCCCATACTGCTTTCGTCCTGCAATCGACCGGCGCAATCAGCGGCCTTCAAAACCCAACGTCGCGAAGTCATCGCGCCGGCGACCACCGGACGCCGACCTCCGCACCCTTGAGCCAAGGGTCCGATCGTCGCCACGCCCGAGCGGCTGATCAGGAACACCATATGGCAGGCTGGCCACCGGCACCCTCTTCCATGTTGGTCCCCGAGATCGACATGATAGGGCCATTCGGAGGCATGCCAAGCATCTCGTCGCGGGAGCGACGACGTTCATCGGCCGGTGTCTGGACAGGGGATGGCCGTCGCAGCTATATGGCTTTTACTGTATAAGCACCGCGTGCAGCCGCGATCGCACGCAGGAAGGCAAAACCTCGTGTATGCGCATTACCAACGCCTGGACTCGGAGGAGGTGCTGGAGCTGCGTCGCGAAGGTGGGCGGTATCTGAAGGAATTGCGGGAAGCGCAGGGCCTGTCGCAACGGCAGCTCGCCGCTCTCGTGGGTGCGGAATACTATACGTTCATCTCGCAACTCGAGACGGGGCGCGGCCGCATTCCTCCGGATCGCTACCGGGCCTGGGCGGAGGCGCTGAAAATCGAGCCCCGGGAGTTCGTCCGTAACGTGATGCGCTTCTACGATCCGATGACGTACGAGATCCTGTTCGGCGATCTCACCGCCCAGGCCGGGGGCGACGAAGCTTAGGCCGTCGTTCGCCCTTGGGGCGCGGGTGCGTGGAAGAGCAGATTCCGAGGCGGACGGAGGCAAGGCCCACGCTCAAGACGTGGTTTGATCGGCATCGTGCGCCGTCTGCGATCCGAGGCGCGACGCCTCCTGCGACGTGCCGTCGGCCGACGATACTGGCGCACCAACCGCCGCCATCAGGATCCGTAACCCGTCGATCCAAACATCGACTTCGGCCCGCGTGACGCATCCAGAACGTTTGAAGACCTTGCCGGATGCGAGCGTCACGACAACATCGAAACGGCCGTCCGACCTGTCTTCGATTCGATAGACTACACTTTGTGGCATCGTCGCTGCCAAGAGGTTCCTTTTCGAACGACAACCCGAGCGATCCAAAACCGTCCCCGGCAGCGCCCCGATCGAGCGCCGTTCTCGACCAGCCCCTCGTTTGGCACGGCCCGAGGTCCGGGCATCGCTGAACGCGACGATCCTAGCGGCTCCTGCTCGTCTCACCAACCTCCGCTGCCGACCGAACGAAGCCACCACAAACGCACAGGCCTCACAGAACGATCCTCGGCTTGCAGGGTTAGATGTTCACTGTACAGTCAGGTGGCGGGGCCTATGGCAGAGGGTGGACGCTTGAAGACGCGCATTTCCGGGACGCCATCGCTGGATGGCCCATCGTTCCGCGCCGTCACGTCGGACGACGTGCACGATGGACCGGGGCTCGGCAGTACGGCGGATGTCCTGATAGGACATGTCTTGACCGACAGGTTGATGAGCGAAGGGTCGGCATCTGGCTGGCCGAAACCACCCGACTTCCTGGATACGGCCTCACTCCCTCCCGGTGTGCGGGATCATCTCGGCGCCCATCTGCGCGGCGCCTACGAAGCGCTGACATGGGCGCAGATACCGCAGCGTCTGCTTGATCTCGTGGCGCAGCTCGACGCCGCTCTGGAGGGGCAGAGCCGCGAGAGAGCCTTGTTCTTTCGCGCGGAGCTGACCAAAGCGCTTCCTGGGCTGCGCGCGTTCGCCTTAACGCTCATCAGCGACGCCTCGCGCGCCGACGACTTGGTGCAAGAGACCGTCCTGCGGGCCTGGGCTCACCAAAACCTGTTCGCAACAGGCTCGAACCTGAAGGCTTGGCTCTGCACCATCCTGCGCAACCAGTTCTACACCGAGTGCCGCAAGCGGAAGCGCGAGGTCGAGGATGTGGATGGCGCTGCCGCGGCGCAACTCATGGCTCCGGCGGCCCAAGAGCACGGTTCCGACCTGCAGACCGTCTGGTCCCATATCGGCAAGCTGCCCGAGCTTCAGCGCGAGGCATTGCTGCTCGTGGGCGCACAAGGCCTCACGTATGAGGCGGCCGCCGAGGTGATGGGGTGTCAGACCGGCACGGTGAAAAGCCGGGTGAGCCGCGCCCGAGCCGTGCTCGTCGCCGAGCTCGCGTAGGGTTTGCAACGCCCTCGTCGGAGACTTCGACACCGACGCGCTCGCGACCGGGATGACGGCCGCGAATCGGGATGGTTGAACGGCCGCGGTCTGGCAGCTGAGAATCCGGGGCAATCCGCGCCTGGCGTCTCGGATCCGGTCTCAGGCCAGATCGAGTTCGAGGACCAGATCCGTGAGGCAGAAGGCGATGCGGCAACTCGCCTCGCGGTCCGCGCACTCGGCACTGAAGCCGCCCGTGAAAGGCTCGCCCGCGTAGAGGCGCAGGACAGATTCGGCCATCAGGGCGGCCTTGTGCTCAGCGGCCGCGGTGAGGACGCGTCGGCCGTCGCGGGTTTCTAGCGTCACCCGGAACTGGTTGTGAGGCATCTCAGGGTGCTTCCCCGGCAAATGCAAGCACGACCACATTGAGTCCATCTATAGGCCCCTAACGGCCTAGGTGGGCAAACCGATCCAGCATCGTACAGTAAAATCAATACACGACTGGAGGCGAGTTCATCGTGATGGTCGGGGTGCTGGCATTGCCGCCCAGGCTTTCGACGGAGCGAGTGAGCTCGCGCCGCCAGACACCGCACGTATATCCGGCGCGAGACTGGCAAGGTTGGAGGCGATGGGCGGCGAGGTGCGGATCCACGATGCGCACAGCCTGCCGCTGCCGGACGACAGCACTGCCGACCACCCGAAGGTGCAGGAGCTCCGGCAACTTTCGATCTGGTCTGAGGGCCAGGTCTGGATTAGCCCCGAGCGGCACGGCAACATGGCCGGCGTCATGAAGGCCCAGGTCGACTGGTTGCCGCTCAGCGAGGGCTCCGTGCGACCGACGCACGGACGCACACTGGCGGTGATGCAGGTCTCGGGCGGATCGCAGAGCTTCAACGCGGTCAACAGCCTGCGGGTGCTGGGACGCTGGATGCGGATGATCACCATCCCGAACCAGTCGTCGATGCCGATGGCCTACAGGGAGTTCGACGATGCCGGGCGCAAGAAGCCGGGGCCACTGTACGACCGCGTGGTGGACGTCTGCGAAGAGCTGATGAAGTTCACGTTCTTGACCCGCGGGCGGGCCGAGTACCTCGTCGACCGCTATTCCGAGCGCAAGGAGCGCGAGCCCGAGCACCTCAAGGGCGCCTCTGCCGACATCGGATTCGTGAAGCGATAGGCGGCCGGCTCCACGTGCAGCAAGCCTCTGTCCTGGCCTAAGGATGACACTGTCGGCCGCCTTGCGGGCATAGCGGCCCTCGTCCAGCGGCTCGAAATACCGACCATGAAAGACTCGGACGTCCATCTTCTTCTTGAAGGTGCCTGGCGTCAGGGGCTCCTTGTGCAGGGTGGCGCCGCGGTGGGTCACGGCCCTGAGCTCCGGCAGGATCTCGGCCGGCGTCAGGAGGCCTCGCTCGACAGGGAACTCGGCTATCTCCTGCATGACACGGTCCCAGAACTCCTCGGCCTGGAAGCGGTCGAGCTTGTACTCGACCGTGTTAAGCCGGGATTAGACGCGCTGAACCTTCGCTTCGGCGACCTCGGCGCGGAGCAATAATAGGGCAGTATTCTCGGCAGAGAGCTTCTCAACGAGCGAGAACAGGTGCTCGCGGTCCTCGGTCTCCTCGGCGCGCAGGTCCTCCTGGGCCGCGCGCTCGCGCGAGAACCGGAGGGTGGCCCCACGCTTGGCCTGCTTACAGAGGTTCGTGGCCTGCGCTTGCCGGCGGGCTACCATCTCCTTCGACAAAATATTTTTGTGGCTGCTTTGGACTAGCGTAAGATTTCGGCTAAATGACCGCAAGGGGCGCCAAGCCGAACGTCCGGTTCCAGTCGCATCGGCGATCCAACGTGACGTAGTATGGTCGAAAGCGGAACGGCCGCTTCGAAGAAGTACCACTGGAAAATCGGACGCACTTAGCTCGACTTTGGTCAATTGGACGGTTCGTCGAGGGTGTGGGGGAAAGGCTGGTGGCGTCCCCGCCAAGAGACACCGCCATGCCGCCCCTAAGCGACAAAGGCGGGTGTAGATGCTGAGACCCACTCATGCGTGGTAGCTGTCGAGCGGGCGCTGAAGCCGGGTGGTAGTGGCGAGCGGCACTGAGCGCACATAATCAGCGGCTGCGCGTCATAGGGACCTGACTAGGTGTTCAGTCCCGAGGTGAGATGGGTTGGGTCGTATCTGAACCGGCCTGGGTCGTCTGCCCAGGCTCGGCAGGTCGCTTCGTATGGCGTGAGGCCGCGTAGGGTCTTGAGCCGCCGGGCGAAGTTGTAGGCATCCAGGAAAGCGGCGAGGTGTTCCCGCAGTTGGTCGTGGCTGTCGTAGTGGTAGCGCTTGACGGTCGCGTCCTTGA